>JACMMD010001063.1 GCA_014379235.1 Anaerolineae bacterium | reverse complement strand
CTCTAACAAGCGAAAGACACAGCCCGCCCTTTTTCAACGCTTGCTGTGTCTCTCTTAACTTGATGCCTATGGGCGGGTCTGTGGCCCGCCCCCTACAAAATAGCATCTTTGCGACAAAGCATCCAACGGCTAATGGCTAACCGCTAAAAGCTAACTGCTGTATTCCTTGAACCACGTCCCCGATGCCAGAATCGGTTGATAGAAATCCGTCCATGGCCGCGCATGTTCGCCCGCGATCTCGCTCAACCGACGCAGCCGCGACAGTGCCGTACCTTGCAGGAAGCGTGACCGCTCCTCAGCAGGCAGCACGACCCCCTCTTTCCAGATGGCTCGCCCTGCTAAGAAGCCGCTCGCGCCAGCCTTACACGCCGCCTCAACCTGCCATGCGAACACGTCGAAATCCACGCCCGCGCTCAACAGCACCCACGGCACATCGCAAATCGCGCTGATGGTCTCACACGCCGCCTGCCCCGATGCCATATCGCTGTCGAAATCCGCATCCGTCGGAAACTCCAATTTCAGCACATCGGGCTTGAGCGCGCCCAAACGCCGCGCAGTCTCACGCACCACCGCCGGACGGGCCGCCGCGAACTCTGCGCTCGATTTGGATACCGCCGCGTCGAGGCTGTAGGAAACGGGTTCGAGGAACAGCGGAATATCATACTGATGACACTGCTCGATGGTGTCGCGTACCACGCCTTCGATTTCTTCGGCCAGCGCGCCCGACTCAGGGTGATAGTACACCAGCAGTTTCACCGCCGATGCCCCCGCCGCTTTGATCTTGGCCACCGACCAACCGTCGTAAAACGCCACTTTGCGATACGTCGAATCGCCCGAATAGCCGCTCTCTTCTAGCGCCAGCAAAATGCCAGCATTGCGCGGCGTGGCTAACATCGGCAGCAAACCATACTGCGGATCGAGCAGGAAAGCGCTGGCCGCCGGAGCAAGCGCGTTCACCGTCTCGACCTTGATGCCCACCGCCGTATCATAATCCGTGCCTTTGGGCAGCATCTTCTCGTAGCTGCCGCGCTGGTCGAAGGCCAGAATGGTGAAAATGTTGTCGTCGCTGCTGGTCGTCGCCAGCCCGCGCCAGCGCCCCGGTGTAAGTGTTTGTGTCATAAGGACATCTCCTGTTTCAATCCGCTAATGTGTTCGCTGCGCGCTGGCCAACCAGCGCGCATCCGGGCTTCCGTATCCGCCCATGTTCGTACTCCGCTCACCGCATCCGCCGATTCCACGTTGCAAGCGCCAACCGCGCATGCCCATTTCACAGCCTCTTGCGGTTTCAATCCTTTCAACAGCGACGACAGCAGCCCCGCAAATGCCGGATCGCCCGCGCCCGTCGTGCCGACCACGCTCACATAGAACGCCGGTGACCACACGCGCTTGTCCGTCCACGCCTCGAGGCCGATGGGCAATCGCTGTCGCAATCGTTCGATTTTAGCCGCCTTCCCCGTGCGAATATATAGCCCCATCTCACCCAACTTAAAGCCGACAATCGCCGGCCCCATCGCCAGCAGTTCCGCTGCCAGCGTGTGCAAATAATCCGCCGTCAGGTGCGCGCCCAATGCCCCGCGCCATGCCTCGTAATCCTCGCGCCGCAGCATGAACAAAATTTCCTCGATGCTCGGCATGAATATATCGACATAGGGCAGCGTCCGCGTGAGTATCGTGTGCCAGTTCGCCTGCCCGCTCAAGCCTTTAGGGTCAGGCAGCGACGTATCCAGCGACGTAATCACGCCCGTCTCTCGCGCTAGGCGATAGATTTTTTCCAGTTCGTCGCCGTCGTTGGCAATGACACGCGGCAGAATCGGCGGGTAACCGAAGTGAAAAAGCCGCGCATCGCGCATCAGCTCAAAGTTGATGTTGTCCGCGCCGAAGTCGGTGTTCGTACTCGGTGAATGCAGAAAGATGCGGTCAACCTTCTCCGGCGACAGCACAATCGTGTACGAGCTTGACTGCCCTTGCTGCACCTCGATATGCTCCGCCAGCGATGGCTCACGCGCCGCCAGAATGCCGACGATCACCCGTCCCAGCAGGTCGTCGCCAACGGTGGCCATCAAGCGCACGCTTACACCGAGCTTATGCAGCGCCAGCCCCGTGTTCGACACCGCCCCACCCGTCGAGATGTCCAGCGCCCCGACCTCGTACAGCCGGCCCGGTTTGGCCAGCCCTTCGAGCGGGACATGCTCCATGCGCGGCAGCAAGTCCAAGCACAAATGCCCGCTCACCACAATATCAACCGTATTGGTCACAAAGACCGCCCTCTATTCATTCGAGAGAAACATCGGGAGATCGAAATTGCTGCTGTTGAAGCGCACAATTCGCTCCCAATTGATAACGCCATTGTCACAAAATTCGCTCATAAATTCCTGCGTAAATCGGTTTACAACAGCGGCCTTTTGACGCTCGAAAGTCTCAGTATGCTCTTTCGCTCGATAGCCGAGAGGTTCGATGATCTCGGTATAGAGATGCTCGTTTTCGCTGACCAAGTACCAGAGGTTCTGCCCGACAACTTTCAGATAGCCACGCAGTCGAGCCGTGCGCGTTTTACCATAGCAAATACCTAGAATCGCCTCAACTTTGGTTTCAGGCCCCTGCTCTAACTGAACCGCTTCAATCGCTTGGCGAAAGTTTTGTTCTTGCTTATTCTGTTGGGTGCTGTTGCCCCAGTTTGGGCCACTCTTGATCTGCACCAGCATGGTCATTCCTCGTAGGACGAGTTCAAGGTCGATACCCACGCGCACGGACTTTACACCATCACACGTTTGACCTGCAATGAAAATCGCTAAACCTTCCAGAAATTGCCCGAACATCTCCTCTTCCGACGATGAGATATGGGCATCCGGCAAAGTCCGAACCATATCTTGAGCAAGCAGAATATTCTTCGACTTGAACAAGTATGGGTTTTTGCGTTGGAGCAGCGCTTTCAGTTTGAGCGTTTCCATCGAGCGAATTTTGCTCTGGTGAAATTCGTCGATGTGATTATTCACATAGTCGCGCACAGCGTCCAAATCGAGCGGCTTCATAGCAGCGACATTTGCTCGTTCTCTCGCGCCATTTCCTCAACGGCCACTTGATAATACTGCTCGGTGATTTCAACGCCGATATACTTGCGCCCTAGTTTGCGCGCCACCTGCGCCGTCGTGCCCGAACCTAAGAACGGGTCAAGCACGACATCGCCTTCCTGAGTGAACAGCTTGATAAACCATTCTGGCAGCGCATACGGGAATGTCGCGCTGTGGCCGCGATTAGCCGTTTCAGTCGCCAGATGCAGCACGTTCGTCGGGTAAGCCTGTTCGCGCCCGACCCAATTCGAGATGTTCTTGCCGAAGCCGCTTTCCACCTTCGACGGGTCGCGGGTCTTATCGGTTTCGCTGAGGTTCTTCAGGCGCGTTTTCGCCCAGTCCCCCATCGGCACCATGACCGCTTCCTGATACATATTGAATTGGCGCTGCTTGTTGAACTGCAAGCAGCGCTCCCACGCATCGCGGAAACGGTTGGGCCATTTACCCGGATAGCAGTTCTTTTTGTGCCAGATGAATTCTTCCGTCCACAGCCAACCCTGCTTCCTCATCGCCAGAATAAGCTCAAGCACGTAGGTATGACGCTCACCATCAACAGCTTTCTCTTTGATGTTGAGGATGAACGTGCCGCTTGGTTTCAGAACTCGTTGGAATTCCGCCGCATTCGGCAGAAACCACTGCACATAATCGTCGGGATGGATGCCGCCGTAGGTGTTCTTTCGGCTGTCGGCATACGGCGGCGACGTAACGATCAGATCAACCGAGTTCTCTGGAAACCCTTTAAGAACCTCGCCACAGTCTCCGAGAATGATCTGGTTAATGGGCAGCATTCATCTATCCTGACATCTCACGGTCACATTCCCTCAGTATACAACGGCGGCTAGTTCGTCTGATCGACGTTGATCGGGATGACCGCGCCTTGCTTGTTCGACTCTAGCGCCGCCGTCAATACGAGGTGATGCATGTGCGTTTCTTCCGGCGTGGCACAGTGATACGGCTGACGCATCCCGCCGCGCCCGTGCGTCAGTTCGTCGCAGAACGCCGCCCACATCTGCAAGATCAAGTCCGTGAAACCGAACTCGAATATCTTGCCCGTGATCGTCGAGTACACCGTGTCATAGCCGACCTCGATAGTCTGCCACGCCTGTTCGCCGCCCGATTTGTACTCCATCGTTCGCAGCGTTTTAGGATACTTCGTGCTGTACTCGACGCTGAACTCCGTGCCCGAAATTTTGATGTACCACGTATTGCT
>JACMMD010001062.1 GCA_014379235.1 Anaerolineae bacterium | reverse complement strand
CTGATGATGTGGTTAAGCTGGTTGATGGTGGCAGCTATTTGCCGCTGCGCCAGATCGTGGATGGTCTGATCGCGCCGCAGGTCGCCTGTCTCGACGTGGCCTTGAGCCGCCTACCTGACCCGCGTTATCCCGTTGTGCAAGATTCGGCGGGCGGGCGCTTCATGTCCGCGCAGTCGGTTTACTCGGATGTTGCACCGCAGGGCGGGGCGATCATCTACAGTGTCAAGTTTCTTGATCCGCGCCAGCCGAGCGATCCTAAAGCTGACGAGCGCGAACTCGAAACGTTGCTCGATACAGTTCAACCGGGTTGGCGTGACGTGCTAGTGAAGCGCCAATATCTGCCGCGAATGGACGCGCTCGGTACGCTGCCGACGGCGCGAGACGGCGGCTTCGCTGGACGACCTGCGCCGGAAGTGCCGGGAATCGACGGGCTGTACATGGCCGGCGATTGGGTGGGGGCGGAAGGCTTCCTCGTGGATGCCAGCTTTGCCAGCGCCAAACAGGTCGTGGCGATGGTGCAGCGTGATCTGCGGCGCGCTCCGGCGCAGCGGCAGGCGGTGAAGTTCGCCGTATAATGACAGTAGACATTGGTAGGGGCACGATGCATCGTGCCCCTACCAAAAGATTGTTAGGTTATGCGATGACATCAGAAACGCAAACATTTGAATCGTATCGTCCGCTGCTGTTTTCGATTGCCTACCGGATGCTGGGCAGCGCGATGGAAGCTGAGGATATGGTGCAGGAAGCCTATCTGCGCTATGAAAAAGCCGATGAGCCGATTGAGTATCCGAAAGCCTACCTCACAACCATCGTCACGCGCCTCTGCCTCGATCATCTCAAATCGGCTAAAACTCAGCGCGAACAGTACATCGGCACATGGCTGCCCGAACCGATCCTCACAGGTGGCCTAACCGATCTTCCCGGCGAGAGTATGATCCAGCAGGAGAGTATCACGCTGGCGTTTCTGGTGCTGCTCGAAAACCTGTCACCGATGGAGCGGGCCATCTTTGTACTGCGCGACGTGTTTGACTATCGCTATGCTGAAATCGCGGACATCATCGGCAAGAACGAGGCCAACTGCCGCCGCTACTATCACCGCGCCAAGCAGTTCCTCAGCGAACGCCGTCCGCGCTTTGAACCCTCATCCGACGAGCAAACTAGGCTGGTCGAGGGGTTCTTACATGCGCTCACCAACGGCGATGTCGAGAGCTTGACCGATATGCTGGTTGAGGATGCCGTGTTCTATGGCGATGGCGGCGGCAAGGTTAAGGCCGTCGGTCAGCCGTTGATCGGACAAAAGGCGGTCATTCGCTTCCTGACCGGAATTTTTCGCCTGTATGAGCCGGGTATGCGGGTCGAAATTTCAGAAGTCAACGGCGCGCCCGCGCTGCTGCTGTGGAAGGACGATAAACTCTACTTCGTGATGAGTTTCAATGTGGTCGATGGGAAGTTCACGGATATTCGCAATATGCTCAACCCCGATAAGCTGGCGTTCGTAGAGAAACAAGTTCTGAGTTCCGAGTGAGGAAAAAGCGAGAGGCTAACGGCTAAAAGCTGATCGCTGAAATGCTGACAAGCTGATCGCTAATCCCTTCCCACTGTACAAAAGGACAATCACAAACCCGCCCCTTGCCCGATAGTCGTTCCCGCTGGCACGGCGTATACTGAGGCTAATCCGCAAACCTTAGCAATATACGGGGTTGGAAAATGTCCTCAGCAAATAACATCAATCGCCATGTGGCGCTGATTACTGGCGCAAGCAAAGGGCTTGGACGCACACTGGCGGAATTTCTCGCGGCGCGGGGTTACGACCTCGTGCTGACAGCGCGCTCACGCAAAACACTGCAAGAAACGGCCAAAGCCCTCGCCGTTTATGAAGTGACCATCAAGGCAATCGCTGGCAACGTGGCCGATGCGAATCATCGGCAAGCGCTCATAACAGCAGCGCAGAAAATGGGTCGCCTTGATCTGCTGGTCAACAATGCCTCAACGCTCGGCCCTGAGCCAATGCCCTCTCTGGCTGATTATCCCATCGACAAACTCACGGAAGTATTCGCACTCAACACCATCGCGCCTGTCGCGCTGACACAGTTGGCGCTGCCTTTGCTCAAGGCGAGTCATGGGCTGGTGGTCAACCTCAGCAGTGATGCGGCTGTCGGCGGCTACGAGACGTGGGGCGGTTATGGCAGCAGCAAGGCCGCGCTCGACCTTGTATCGAAAACCCTCGCCAACGAACTGCGTCCGAGTGGCGTGGGCGTGGTCAGCATCGATCCCGGCGATATGCGTACCGATATGAAACAGGCATCCGAGCCGGACACCGATTTTTCAGATTTGCCCTTGCCTGATGTGACGCTGCCGTTCTGGGCGTGGCTGTTAGGGCAAGAACCGCTAACCGTCAGCGGCCAGCGCTATCAGGCGCAGGCCGAACAGTGGGAGATTGTCGCGTGAACCGTACCGAACTCGTCTTTGATCGTCCCGCAAACTTAGCTGCGACCACACCGCCGGAACAGCGCGGCATCGCCCGCGACGATATTCGCCTGATGGTGAGCAGTCCATCGGGTCACACTCACGCACAGTTTCATGATCTGCCGAAATTTCTGCGTTCCGGCGATTTGCTGGTGGTCAACCGCAGCGCGACGCTGCCCGCCAGCCTGCCCGCGAATGGCCCGCTCGGACTGATGACGCTGAACCTCTCAACTAATTACGGCGGCAATCTGTGGTTGGCTGAACCGCGTTGGAGTCCATCGAAGCAGGGGCCGCTGCCGCTCAAAGCAGGCGAATCGCTGTGCGTGGCCGGCGTGACCGGACGTTTGGTCGCGCAGTATCCGGGTTTGCCGCGCCTGTGGTTCGTGCAGTTCGACACCAGCATCGAGGTCGAGATGGTGCGGAAAGGGCAGCCGATTCGCTACGGTTATCTCGAAGGCTCGTACCCGCTTTCGACCTATCAAACCGTGTTCGCGGATACTCCCGGCAGCGCGGAGATGCCGTCGGCGGGCTACCCGTTCACCCAACCATTGGTGAATGCTTTGCGGACGCGGGGTGTGCTCATGGCCGACATCACGCTGCACACAGGCGTATCCAGCCTTGAAGTCGAAGTCGATGAAGTCGAACAGCATCCGCTGTATCCTGAGCCGTTCGTTGTCTCGGCCAGCACCGCGCAAGCGGTCAACGCGGCCCGCGCTGAAGGGCGGCGCATCATCGGCGTTGGCACGACGGTTGTGCGCGCTCTCGAATCCGCATGGGATAGTGAGGCGAATGGACTGCGGGCGGCGTCAGGTTTCACGCGGCTGTACATCACGCCGACGCACGGCGTTCATGTGGTCGATGGGTTGATAACCGGCCTGCATGACCCCGTGACCAGCCATCTGGCGATGCTGTATGCCATTGCGGGGCAAACGCTTGTCCGCGATGCCTACGCCGAAGCCGTGCGCGAGGGCTACCTGTGGCATGAGTTCGGCGACAGCCATCTGATTCTAGCGCGGGAATAAAAAACGGGCGTTGTGCAAACGAAGTTTGCCTTGAACGCCCCTACGTCGGTTGCTAAGAATTACGCCAGAGCGTCGTAGCCGGGGCCGCTGGCGAAGAAATCATAGTTCGGCTGAATGTCTTCGGTCAGGTCAACCACTTCGCCGCCTGCGTAGTCGGTGGTGACTTTGGTCGTCCAAGGAATACGCTGTTGAGCGGCGGCCATGGCGTAATCAGAAGGAACTTCTTCTTCAATAAAAATGGCTTCATACGGGCATTCGGGTATGCAAGCGCCACAGTCAATGCATGTATCGGGGTCGATGAAATACCACGGCCATTCGGCTTCTGGCTGGCCGGGGACGATGCACTCTACCGGGCAAACTTCCACACAAGCGCCGTCACGTAGACATAAGCTGGTGATAATATGTGTCATCAGTTGATGCTCCTCACTAGAAAACGCGATAAGCTCACGTTTTTACTTATAGACATGAGCCTAGTGTAGCGGAGTTTAACCCGTTGTTCTGGAACTTTTGTTGGATTTGAAAAAGCGGATTTAACAACGTCGCAGCAAATGATTCAATAACGGATAGATTAATTTAACAGAGGTTAATTTTGGACAAGGTAGGGGCACGATGCCATCATGCCCCTACAATGCGCGTTCTTTTTTATCAATTGGCTCTGGCATTTCGTTGACTTCTGCAAGGCGTTCCAGTCCGGCGCGGTTGGCGACGTAGACGTTGCGCCCCTTCTTTCGCAGCAGGCCAGCGTTCAACAATCCACGCAGTGCCCGCCCGACGACTTCGCGGGTTGTGCCCAGAATCGAGGCGATGTCTTCTT
>JACMMD010001061.1 GCA_014379235.1 Anaerolineae bacterium | reverse complement strand
ATCAACAGGCTGCACCAGCAGCGCAAACCTCGCAGCCTGTCGAAATCAGTCCGGTTGCCCGCCGCGCCGCGCAAGAACTCGGCGTCGATCTGAATGAACTCGGCGCAAAAATAGGCGATAGGCGCATTACCCGCGAAGATGTCGAACAAGCGGCGTCTTCACGTTCTGCCGCGCCTGTTTTGCCGTCTGTCAAAGGTGATACCCGACTGCCTATCAGCCGCGTTCGTAAAATCACTGCGGAGCGCATGTCGGCAAGTTCGCAAACCACTGCGCCCGTGACGCTGACAACAGAAGCCGACGCAACCGAGTTGGTCAAGCTGCGGAAACAGTTGAAAGGCGCTTCGGCGGGACGCGCCGTTCCCAGCTACAACGATCTGCTGGCGAAACTTTGCTCTGTCGCGTTGGAAGAACAGCCGATGCTCAACGCCCGTTTTGAAGGCGATGAAATCGTCATGTCGGCGGGCGTGCATATTGGGCTGGCAGTGGATACCGAGCGCGGGCTGCTCGTTCCGGTTATCAACGATGTGCAGGCCAAAAGCCTGCGCCAGATCGCAGGCGAGTCCGCCGCGCTGATTGAGAATGCGCGGGGCGGTTCGCTCAAAGCCGACGCGATGCGGGGCAGCACCTTCACCATCAGCAATCTTGGCATGTATGAGATCGACGCCTTCACGCCCATCATCAATCTGCCGGAATGTGCCATCCTCGGCGTCGGACGTATCGTGCCGAAGGTCGTGGTCATCGACGCTGAAAACGAGCGCACCGCCATTCGCCACATGATGTTCTTAAGCCTGACGTTCGATCATCGCTTGGTCGATGGCGCACCGTCAGCGCGTTTCTTGCAGCGCATCAAACAGTTGATCGAACAGCCTTATTTATGGCTTGTAGGATAAGAAAGAGGGTTTCGTGAAACTCGTTACCTTTACTCAGAATGGCGGTGTGTCGCGGTTAGGTGCGCTCAAAGAAGACCAGAGCGTTATCGACCTCAATCAGGCGAACTCGCGTATCCCTGCCGATATGATCGAATTTCTAAAGGCGGGCGTATCCGCATTAGAGCTGGCGCGAACGGTGATCGCGGGAAACCATCAGGGCATTCCGTTATCGTCGGTCAAGCTGCAAGCGCCTGTCCCGAACCCAGGCAAAATCATCTGTATCGGGCTGAACTACAGCGACCACGCGGCGGAGTCCGGCCAGCCGATTCCTGAGTTTCCGGTGGTGTTCTCGAAGTATTCGAATACGGTCATCGCTCACGGCGATTCGATTGTGCTGCCGAAAGTCAGTACGAAGGTCGATTATGAAGCTGAACTCGGTTTCGTCATCGGCAAGCGCGGGCGCAATATCTCCGAAGCTGACGCGCTGCAATACGTGGCTGGCTATCTGCCGATCAACGACGTGAGCGCCCGCGATTATCAGAACCGTACCAGCCAGTGGACGATAGGTAAAACGTTTGATACGTTCGCGCCGATGGGGCCGGCACTGGTCACGTCTGACGAAGTGGGTGATCCGCACAACTTGAAGATCAGCCTGACCATTGGCGATAAGGTCTATCAGAATTCCAGCACCAGCTTCCTGATTTTCAATATCCCGCAGTTGGTGGCTTCGCTCAGTGAGGTGATGACTTTAGAACCCGGCGATGTGGTTTCAACAGGGACGCCGCCGGGAGTGGGTTTCGCGCAGAAGCCGCCGCGCTTCTTGCAAGCGGGTGATGTGGTGAGCGTCACCATCGAGAAGCTCGGAACGCTGACCAATCCGGTGGTGGGCGAGTAGATATCTCGTAGGGGCGGGTCTCAGACCCGCCCCTACACAATAAAGATTGATGGCGAAAATTTGACAACAACCCGAAAAAGTCATTAGAATATGTCAACTGTAAAATGTTAACAATTTACTGTTAGCCTTTTATTCGTTTTTTTTGGAGAGCAATGATCGCACCTTCGACAGACGAAATCGGGCCTTTGTCACCGCTCAAGGTGGCGCTGTCAGATAAAGTTGCCGACTATCTACGCGAAGCAATTATCCGTGGCAAACTCGCAGCGGGGGAGCAGCTACGCGAAGTATCGCTAGCTAAGTCATTGGGTGTCAGCCGGGGACCAATTCGGGAAGCCATGAGGCAGTTGGAGCGCGAAGGACTCATCATCATCCCGCGCAACGGGCGCACAGTGGTCGCTCGTTTGACGAAGGAAGATTTTGATGAGGTCTACAGCTTGCGTATCGGGCTGGAACGGGTAGCGGTGCAGTACGCGATTCGTAACGCCAGCGAGTCCGACCTCGACGATATGCAGCAGGTCGTCAATACGATGACGCAGCAGGTCAAGGCGGGCATCAGCGAGAAAGAAGCGGCTGACCTCGATTTGCAGTTTCACGATGGACTGTACCAGATCAGTGCTCATAAGCGCCTGCAAGCCTGTTGGGCGGATTTACGCCCGCAAATCTACATTTTCCTGTTGAGCCGAAACGTCGCTGACCCCGATTTCCGAACGCAGATGATCGGGCATCAAGACATTGTGGACACGATCCGGGCCAGAGATGAAGAACGCGCCGTCAGCTATATCGAGCAGCATATTCGGATTGCTTACAACCGCATCAGCAAAACTTATGAGCGTTAGTCGGGAGCGAGTCTAAAGCTTCCTGCACCATTATAGAAAACGTCGAAAGTTACCGTTATGAGTACCGTAAAAGTTCTTTGTGAAGATTTAGAAGCCTTTTGTGTCGATGCTATGTGCCGCCTCGGAATCCGCGAAGAAGATGCGCGGCTCGCGGCTCAAATCGTGGTCGCTGCCGATGCGTGGGGCGTGCATACACACGGCACACGCCAACTGCGTAACCTGCTGAAAAACTTCCCGATTGGCCGCTTAGATGGTCAGGCGACTGCCGAGGTCGTCGACGAGGGGCCATCGTGGGCTATGCTCGATGGGCATCACGCGCTGCCCTATGTGACGGCTCATCGTGCGATGGAAATCGCTATCGAGAAGGCGCGATCAACCGGAATCGCTTATGTCGGTGTGATGCACACCAGTCATTTTGGCGCGGCGGGTTATTATGCCAATATGGCCGCACAGCAGGGCATGATTGGTCTTGCCATGTGTAATGCTGACCCGCAAATGACCATCCCCGGCGGGCGCGGCAAAGTGCTCGGCACGAACCCCATTGCTTATGCCATCCCAACGGGTGACGAAAACCAATCCGTGCTT
>JACMMD010001060.1 GCA_014379235.1 Anaerolineae bacterium | reverse complement strand
TGCCGCGACGTTCAGCCGTGGAACAACGGCGCGGTTCTGCCGAACATGAACACCGTCATGGCCTATCGCATGGTGATGAGCATCGCCTACCCGCGCATCAAGCAGATTATCGAAGAAGTCGTGGCCAGCGGTTTGATCTATCAGCCATCGACGGGCCAAGACTTCAACGTGCCGGAGATCGCACCGTATCTCGAAAAGTACGTGCGCGGCTCGTATGGTATGGAAGCGATGGATCGTATCAAGCTGATGAAGCTGCTGTGGGACGCGATGGGTACGGAGTTCGGCGGACGCCACGAACTGTACGAGCGCAACTACGCGGGCAGCGCGGAGACGATTCGCTTCGAGCCGTTGTTCGTCGCGCAAGAGAGCGGCCTCGCCAAAGAGATGCTCGAATTTGTCGAGTCGTGCATGGCGGAATACGACATCGAAGGCTGGACGGTTTCTGACCTCATCAATCCGTCGGATGTGAACTTCTTCAACACCGATTTCCGACACAATGACGACAGCAGTTCACGCGGTTATCTGGACGGAAACGAATACACCCAAAGCGGTAAATCCTAGAACGGGGCGCGGTGATCGCCATGAGTTCTGCGACAATCGGCCCCATCGACTCGCGCCAGTTCCGTACCTGCTGCGGGCGCTTCACCACCGGAATCACCGTCGTCACCACCAAAGTTGACGACACGGTTCACGGCATGACGGCCAACGGCTTCATGTCGGTGTCGCTGGAGCCGCCGCTGATCGCTATCTCGCTGGGCCACAACACCCGTTTACACCAGTTCATGCCCCAGAGTATGCGCTACGGGATTTCGATTCTCGATGAGTCGCAGCTTGCTATCAGCAATCATTTCGCCGGACGCCCCGACGACACGCTGAAAATTCCGTTCATCGAAAAGGTCGGGATGCCGCTGTTGGATGGCGCGCTGGCTCACCTTGTGGCGCGGGTGGTGGACGCGCACGAAGCGGGCGATCATACGCTGTACATCGCAGAGGTCGAGTATCTGAATTACGCTGACGGACGTCCGTTAGTTTACTACGCGGGCGGTTATAACCAGCTCAAGGCAGACCCGAAGCCAGAGCATATGTCGTGGTTTGACAACGAAGTGTTCTTTTTTCCGGTGTCGGATTTTTAGGGATGGATGTTAATCGTAGGGGCACGGCATGCCGTGCCCCTACACGCACAAAAATCACGTTTGTTTCTTTATGGAGGCCAAGAATGCTTAGAAAAGACGGTTCACGCTTACGCCCATTTTTCAGCACGTTATTACTCGTTAGCCTGATTTTATTGCTCGGACTCAACGTCGTGCAGGCGCAAGGGCGCACGATCAAGATCGGCTACGTCAGCCCGCAGACCGGGCCGCTGGCCGCCTTTGGCGAGGCCGATGGCTACATCCTCGACTCCATGCGCGAATTTCTGGCGGACGGAATCGACATCGGCGGCACGATGTATCCCGTTGAAATCCTCGTGCAGGACAGCCAATCTGACCCCAACCGCGCCGCCGAAGTGGCCGCCGACTTGATCTTGCGCGACGAAGTGGACTTGATGTTGGTCGCCAGCACACCGGAGACGACCAACCCCGTCTCTGACCAATGCGAGATTTACGAAGTGCCGTGTATCTCCACCGTCGCGCCGTGGCAGCCGTGGTTCTTCCGCAATCCCGAAGCCGCCGAGTCGGGCGGCTACCAATATACCTATCATTTCTTCTGGGGGCTGGAGGACATCATTGGCGTGTTCGTTGACCTGTGGGACTCGCAGGAGACCAACCACGTCGTCGGCGCGCTGTGGCCCAATGACGGCGACGGACTCGCGTGGAGCGATGCCGAACGCGGCTTCCCGCCAGCGCTCGAAGCGGCAGGTTACACGGTGATTGATCCGGGCCGTTACGAGAACCTCAAAGACGACTTCTCGGCGGAAATCGCCATGTTCATGGAAAACGACGTGCAGATCGTCACGGGCGTGATGATCCCGCCCGATCTCGGCACGTTCCTAACGCAGGCCAGCCAGCAGGGTTTCCATCCGCTGATGTTCACCGTTGGCAAAGCGGCGCTGTTCCCGTCGGTAGTGCAGTCGATCAGCGATGATCTCGGCGCAAACCTGACGACGGAAATCTGGTGGACGCCTTCGCATCCGTTCACGTCATCGCTGACCGGGCAAACGGCGGAAGAACTGGCGACAGCCTACACCGAAAGCACTGAAAGCCAGTGGACGCAGCCAGTCGGTTTCGCTCATGCGCTGTTCGAAGTGGCAGTAGACTCGCTGCAACGCGCCGAAGATATTGAAGACCCGGACAGCATCACCGCCGCGATTGCGGCCACCGATCTGGATAAGATTGTCGGGCATATCTCATGGGCTGATGGGCCTGTTCCCAACGTCGCCAAGACGCCGCTCGTCGGCGGTCAGTGGCAGACAGGCGAAGATTGGCCGCTGGAATTGGTCATCACCAGTAACAGCCTGTTCGGTGATATTCCGGTTGGCGGCGAAACCGCGCTCAAGGTGTGGGAATAGAATGATCTCTGTAGGGGCGCTTCGCGAAGCGCCCCTACAATCTACACCCTATGTCCACCATTCTCGAACTAATCAACGTCTCGAAAGCATTTGGTTCGCTGCAAGTGTGCAGCAAGCTCTCGCTGCAACTTGAAGAAGGCGCGGCGCTCGGCATCCTCGGCCCCAACGGCGCGGGCAAAACCACGCTGCTGAATTTGATCTCCGGCGATCTGCGCGTGTCGTCGGGAGCGGTCAAGTTTCGCGGCAAGGATGTCACATCGACTCCCGCCGATCAACGCTGCCACATGGGGATTGCGCGCACGTTCCAAATCCCGCGCCCGTTCACGCAGATGACCGTGTTCGAGAATGTTCTCGTCGGCGCGATTTACGGCGGCG
>JACMMD010001059.1 GCA_014379235.1 Anaerolineae bacterium | reverse complement strand
TTCGGCGTCCCCTATGACCGCAAAATCATCGAGGTCTTACCGGGAAAATGGTGGTTCAATATGCTGCACTTGCACGGTAATGCGCCGATGTTCAACCTATTTGCCAGCGCCCCGATGCAGGCCATCAACTGGCATGACCGCGACACCGAGCCAAGCCTGACCGAAGCCAAAGAACTGTACAAAGGCGCGCTCTGTGGCGGGCTATCCCGCGAAACGCACGTCCATTTCGGCACACCCGCAATGGTCAAACAAACGGCGCGTGATGCCATTCGCCAAACTGAGAGCCGCCGTTTTATTCTGTCTACGGGCTGCGTCGTCATGGTGACATCGCCGCTTTCCAACCTTCGTGCTGTTCGTGAGTCTGTTGAAGTAGTGGCGGTGTAACTATGCCTATTCGAGTCATTGCAGGTATCGCTAAAGGTCGTAAACTCAATCTCGTCCCCGGCGATAGTACGCGCCCGGTCATGGACAAGGTGAAACAAGCGCTGTTCAACATCCTTGGCCGTGATGTCATCGACTCCAATTTCCTCGATCTGTTCGCCGGAACGGGCAGCGTCGGCATTGAGGCGCTCAGTCGCGGTGCGGAACGCGCTGTATTCATCGAGATGGATGGCATGGCGGTTAAGACCATTCAGGAAAACCTCAAGCTAACAAAGTTCGGCGATAAGGCCGTCATCCGCCGCACCGATGTTTTTAGCTTTCTCAAGCAGCCGCCCGCCGAACCGTTCGACTTTATCTACGTCGCGCCGCCGCAGTACAAAGATATGTGGCTGAAAGCCCTGCACGCGCTCGACGACAATCCGACATGGGTTCCGCCGGGAACTATCGTCGTCGTTCAACTCGACCCTACCGAGCGGCAAGAAGTTGCGCTAAAACATCTGGAAGCCTATGACGAGCGGCGTTACGGTAAAACCATCATCTGGTTTTTTGAAGCGCGTACTCCTGAAAGCACGGATGCAGAGGACACCCCGAATGGCTGAACTGCCTATCGAAGAACTTAAACGGCTGGAAGCAGTCACAGCCGAACTCATGCAAGCGTTCGACATCAGCGCCCCGCCGATTCCGGTGGAATTGATGCTGCAACGCCCTAAAGATGATATGTGGGAACAGGTGGATGTCAGCCAGCTATCTGGCACGTTTCTGACGGTCAGCGACTATTATTCGCCGCGCATGTCGTTGGCGCGGCTGTTGGCCCGTCACATCATCTGGAGCGAATGGGGTCAAGCGCGTGACCTTAAACGCCTTAGTGCCAATGAAGACCTGCTACGCGCCTTCGCCCGCATCTTGGTCATGCCCGCCAACATGGTTGAGGCGATGAACAAATCGGCGCACACATCGACAGCCGTCAGTCTGCGCTTTGAAGTTCCCGAAAACGACGCGCAAACACGTCTCGATGAACTGCTGCTCTACGAATAGCATTAGCGCCTACCACCGCCATCCAAATACGCTCGCGCCGCCCGCAGCGCTTCTTCAATCGAAGTGATGTCGCCAACTGCCTGTCCCTCGCGGATGAGTTCGAGCAGTTCACCCACCTGCGGGCCGGGCACAATGCCAAGCGCCTGCATTAAGGCATTGCCATCTAGCAGCGGCGACGGCGCAACCATCGTCTCGTAGTGATTGAAGTAAGCGTCCAGCAGTGTCACCACCTGTTCGACCAGCTTCATCCACTCGGACTGCACCGAACTGCCTGAAACCCCACGAGTCTCCCATCCCCACGCCAGTGTTAACAAACACACGTCTACGCCCGCCGCGCCATGATCGCGCCAATAGCGGTAAATAAACTGCCGCGCTCCTTCGTCAATCGCAGACTTCGGCCCGTTGACGACTGGATGCGGAAACAATCCCATCACTATCAGGCGTTCGCGCTCATCATTGCTCAGGCGTAAACGCTGCGCGCCTGCTTCTGCCGCATGTAAACCAATATCCCATTTCCACAGCAGCGCCGCTAAAACCATCAGCGCACGATGCGGACGCTCGTTCGGCCAAACTGTCGCTAGGTGTTCACGCAGCGGCTGTAGAAACGGAAACAAACGCGACGCGACTACGCCAAGCGTGAACGACGCAACTTTATCCACATTACGTGTCGCGCTGATGGATGCGAGGATGTCCGTTAGGCGGTCAATCGTGGCGAACTTCGCCTCTAAATCGGACTGATGGTTATCCGGCAGCAGCGCTTCCGGCAAAACCACCGCCAGCAAACCGATCATCTCAATCAGGCGCAGCGCTGATGCAGGCTTAGACACCGCCAGCAGCTTGATAAACTCATCGCGCACCCGTTCCGGCGACGTTTCCGCTAACTGCGGCCCATACATGCGAATGTCGCACAGAGTTTGCGTCTCGATGTGACCGCTTAACTGGATGCTTTGACGCACAGCCCGCAGCGCCCGTATCGGGTCATCGGAGATCGACGCTGGCCCACAGCGCCGGATGAGCCGCTTGAGCGCGTCCGCTTCACCATTCAGCGGATCAATCAGCAGCGACAAATCTCCGCCCCTGCCAATCTGCACGGCCATCGCGTTGAGCGTAAAATCGCGTCCGGCTAAGTCTTCGAGCAGCCCTTCGTCCCGAAAGCGCGCCACGTCAATCGTGATCTTACCGTTTGGTGTCTCAATCAGCGCCCGTCCGACATCACGGTCTTTATCGAGCGGGTAGAAATCACCGTTGAAATGATTGGCGATATGCCGCGCCAGTTTGATTGCATCCTTGCCGACAGTGAGGTCGATGTCCTGCACAGGCCGCTTGAGAAATGCATCGCGCACCGGCCCTCCAACTAAATAGACCGGGTTCGGCGTATCCATCAGCGCCTCGTGTAGATCAAACACCACATCCGGCCAGTCGAGCGTGCGCTGTGGTTCGCGCGGTGTCAAATCGCCGCTCAACCGAGCGCCTCTAAATTCACCACGCCGATAAACGGCAGGTTACGAAATTTCTCGTCGAGGTCAAGCCC
>JACMMD010001058.1 GCA_014379235.1 Anaerolineae bacterium | reverse complement strand
TGAAGTCCTCAATCGCGCCGTCAGTGTCGCCCAATGTAGCACGAACGACGCCGCGACTATCACGGTAGTTGGCGGCTTCGGGACGTAGGCGCACGGCTTCTTCACAGGCGGGCAGCACAATCTCCGCGAATAAACTGCCGCCACCCGTCCAGCACAGCGCATCGCTCAGTTGAGCATCACCCGCGTCGATAGCCCGTTGAACGGACTCTTGAAGTACCGCGCCGATGTCCTCTAAACCTGCGCGCCCGACCACCGAAATCAACTGGCGCGAGACATCAAGGCGGATGTTGGCGATTTCAGATTGGCGGTCAGCGACGGCGCGGGCGCTCTCGGCGGCGAGGAAGCTGAAGAAAGCTACTGCTGCCAGTATGAAGGTGGCGATCAACGCGCCCAATGTGGCCATCAGCAGCCGACGCTGGCGCTGGTTTTCGGCTTGGCGGCTGGCGATGATGTAATCGGCGTGAAGTTGAGTCGGGGCGGGCTGCGGCTGTTTCGTGCCGCGACCACTCAGCCAATTTTCCGCATGTCGCAGATCGACACCGCGCAGTAAAAAGCTGCTCTCGCGGCGGGCGCTGTTCCATTCAATAGCGCGGGTAAGCAGGCGCGTATGATCGCGCACGTAGTCGAGGTCGGTATCGAGCGCGGATTGCAGTTTGACAAAGGCGTTGGCGAAATCGTCGCTGTCACGGAAGTACAGCCAATGGTGGCTGGAAACGGCGGGATGCACCGCGTCGGAGTTGGTTTCGCGGTAGACTACAGGAATCAGGCGCTTGTTGAGCAGCAGCGCATGGTCGATCTCGCGGCGGCAAACGTCGGAAGCGGCGGAATCCGGGCTGATGACGGCCATGAAATTGTCCGACGTTTCAATGCCCCGACAGACTTCGGCCCACCATTCGGACGTGAGCGGGATATCTTCCCAATCGACCCACGAGGCGCGTTTGGATTGATCGAGCGCGGCGTGTAAGCGGCGGGCGAAGTCGATGTCTTTGCGGGAGTAGGAGATGAATACTTCGGCCATAGCCGATGAGTATAAAGTGGAAAGTTAAAAGTGCAAAGTAGGGGAAGGGAAGAGATGTAGGGGCAACCCGCCGGGTCGCCCCTAATTGTATTCGCAGGGAAGGGCGACGCATGCGTCGCCCCTACCGTAGATGCTGTTATTGCAAAAGCGCGGTGACTTCTTTGGTATCGCGCAGGGCATCGTCATCGACGGCGCGGCGGCGGCGAACAAACAAGAAGCCCGCCAGCAGCGCGATTCCGGTGGCAAGCTGTACCCGCGTCGGCAGTTGACGGAAACGCATCACCACATTTTCTTCCGGCACGCCGAGAATGTCCTGCTTCAAACGGCGTGTGAAACGGTGCGATGGCTGCACAACCAGCAGCGCGCCATGTAAACGTTGCAGAACATGAACTAAGCCTTCGACCTCACGGCGCGGCGCGTTGGTGTGAGCCAGCAGTTCATCGGCCAATTGGTCGATTTCACCGTCTGTCAGCAGCGCGTCCGTCAGGGCGGAGAGCAGATCATCGAGTTCCGTATTCGATGAAGACTGTGAGGGTGGTAAAGATGAACGAGACATAGATAAGGCAGCCTTTTTATTTCTGTGCGCGTTTCAGCAAACCAGCGGCGTCATCGAGTGGATGACGTTGGTTTCCACCTTCAACATCGCCCGGTTGATCGGACTGTAACGCCTGTAGATCATTGCGGAGAGCAATCAGGGTGCGGTGATACAACGACTTGATCGCTCCCTCAGTCCTATCCATAATGACACCGACTTCGGCGTTCGAAAGACGCTCCACGAACTTGAGCACGAGAAGCTGCTGGCGTTCTTCAGGCAGGCGGCGAATAGCGGCCAGCAGCAGGGCGCGCTCTTCGCGGTCTTCGGTGTAGGCATCGGGCGATTCCGAGCGTAGGCCGGATGCGATAAATTCGTCCAGCGGGATGATCTTGCGGCGGCTGCGGTCTCGATGCCAGTTGGCCACCAAGTTATGCGCGATGCGATACAGCCACGCCTGAAACGGCACACCGCGATCCGTATAGGTTTCGATGTGGGCGATGGCGCGGAAAAATACACGCGCCGTCAGGTCTTCCGCATCGTGGTGGTTGCCGGTGCGGTAGTAGATATAGTTGTATATCTTGGTGACGTAGCGCTCGTAAAGCTCGCCGAAAGCGTCTTTGCTGGTTTTAGCCAGCTCGACTAGTTCGGTGTCCGGTACGTCTTTCAGATCAATCGGTTTGGGTTTGCGGTTAAAGAGTTTCATCATCGGTTAAAACACAGCACTCCAAAGAAAGTTACGAGCCAACAATGACGATAGCACAAGTTCGCGCTGCCCGTCTTCTATAAAGCGAATGAATTCCGTAAGAGAATCCCGCTTGTGGTTGGGGTGATAAACCTGCTAAACTCGGAACTAAATTTGGTAAACTGTGAATTTAATCACACATGATGATTTGCAAGGCGATTTGCGCTTTAATCAGAGCATATAGATAGTCATCGGCAGTAGGGAGTGAACCATTCAACATGGCTAAAATCGGTCTATTTTTCGGCAGCAGCACGGGCAACACGGAATACATTTCGTATGAGATGAAAGCGGAATTCGACAAGCGCGACCCATCGCTGGTCGAAGTGTTCAACGTCGGCAGCAGTTCGCCCGAACAAATGATGAAGTATCAATATCTGGTGATGGGCATTCCCACATGGAATACGGGCCAGCTTCAAGACGACTGGGAAGTGTTCATCCCCAAGATGTCGGGGCACGACATGACGGGCAAGAAGGTGGCTATCTTCGGCGTTGGCGATCAAAACGGCTACGGCTTCAACTTCCTTGACGCGGTAGGGATGCTGGCCGATGAGGTCATGGCGCTGGGCGCAGAACTGTACGGCATGTGGCCGGTCAAGGGCTACGAGTTCAACGAGTCATTGGCGCAGGTGGAAGATCATTTTCTGAGCGTCGGCATCGATCAGGACGGGCAGGCGGATATGACGCCCAAGCGTATCGTCGCGTGGGTCGATCAGGTGCTGGAAGAATTCAAGTTGAAGTAAAAAACTAGCCTGTGATCTGTGACGGGCGGCAGAACCAGCGCGGCATCTCGCCCCGCGCCCCGCTCACGGCGCTGAGGTTGAGCAGGTCGCCCGTGCGCGTATCGAAAACATACATCTGCGATGAAGCATCGTTGATGCTGAACAGCAAGCGGCTGTCCGGTGCAGGGGCGACTTCCAACTGCGTGACGCGATAGTTGCCCT
>JACMMD010001057.1 GCA_014379235.1 Anaerolineae bacterium | reverse complement strand
TACACGGTGCTGTCGTTTGAAGACACCGTGATGCAAGAAAGCGATAATTGTTCGAGCTTCTACTGCTTCTACTCGTTTCAAGGGCAGGCGGGCAGCCGTGTTCGAGTGCGTGTGAACGCCACCACCGACACCGCTTTCGATCCGGTGGCCGCGCTTCTGGGCCCTGATGGCGAAGTGATCGCACAGGGCGACGACGAGAACGGTTTGAATCCACTGTTCACGTCGCAGCTTCCCGCAGATGGCACGTACACGGTGCGCGTCAATGGTTACGGTCTGGCACAGGGCGATTTCGAGGTACAGGTTGAGGCGTTCCTGCCGCCAGCCACGCCCACAGCGTAGAAAGAAAATTGAACCGCCAAGCAAGCTAATTGCTGTTTACCGCTGTTGGGTAGAAATCGCGCTCGTGAGGGCAAGGCATGCCTTGCCCCTACAGGGAATAGTATGACTCCCTCAATTGCCAGTGCCTGTGTTGTGCGCTAGAATCTGAACTACGCTTACAAGAATTGTGTCCCCAAAGTAGTCACTTAGGCGCGTAGATTTTCACGATACTAAAGAGGAGTTTATATGATGTCTACCAAACAGATGCGGCTCGTGTCGATACTGCTCGCCGCTGCGTTACTGCTGCCAATGGCGTTTGCAGCCGCCCAAGATGAGATGGGGCAGCCGCTCGTTGGCTCATGGGAAGCATGTGCCGCGCCAACCAGCCTGCCGGAAACCGTCACTATTGGCGCGGTGTTCGGCATCAGCGGCCCGATCAGCGTTTACGGCGGCCCGCAGCAGCAGGCCGTTCAGCTTGCCGTCGACGAGATCAACACATCCAGTTATCTCGGTGACGGCACGACGCTCGAAGTTCTATTCGAGGACTCCGCCAGCGATACCACCGGCCAGCAGGCCATCAACGCCATGACCAAACTCGTCGAAGAAGATATGGTGGTAGGGGTCATCGGCCCCACGCTGTCGAGCGAAGCGTTCGCGGCTGATCCGGTAGCACAGGATAACAGCACGGTGGTGCTTGGCGTCTCGAACACGGCGACGGGAATCACCGATATGGGCGATTACGTGTTCCGTGACAGCCTGCCCGAAGGCGCGGTAATTCCCGGCACGATTGCACAGGCAGCGGAAACGCTCGGATTGACGAGTGTTGGCCTGATGTACGGCAACGACGACGATTTCACAATCAGCGGCTACGAAGTATTCGAAGCGGCGCTCGCTGATAACGGCATCCAGATCACAGGTACGGAGACGTTCGCAAAGGGCGACTTAGATTTCAACGCGCAGCTTACAAACCTGATCGGCACTGAGCCAGATGCGATTGTGGTTTCGGCGCTGGCGGCGGAAGCGGTACAGATCATCACGCAGTCGCGGCAGTTGGGCTATGACGGCCCCATCATCGGCGGTAACGGGTTCAACTCGCCCGCCGTTCTGTCGCAGACTGGTGAGGACAGCGAAGGCTTGATCGTTGGCGGCGCGTGGAATCTGGGCAACCCGAATCCATCTGAGAGCAGCGTGGCTTTTGCCGAATTGTTCGAGACTACCACGGGCAACCTGCCTGACCAGTTCGCGGCGCAGGCGTATACGGGCGCATGGCTGCTGGCGACGGCGATTCGCTGTGCTGACTCGGTAGATCGCACAGCGGTGCGTGACGCGCTGGCCGGCATCACCGAGTTCGACAGCCCACTTGGAGTGTTCAGCTTCGATGAGAACCGCAATCCGGTGCATGACCCCATCGCGCAGATCGTTCAAGGCGGGCGTTTTGTGCCGCTGGCGGTTGCCATGGGCGATGAAGCGGTGGAACCTGCTGAGACTGAGGCAGCCATCTAATTAGTTCTTGTCGTAGGGGCGCAGCATGCTGCGCCCCTACCCGGAATATAGTCTATAGATTGTTTTTGCTTTTATGAATTTTGCACAGCAAATTGTGAACGCTGTTTCACTCGGCGCGATTTACGCGCTGTTCGCGCTGGGTTATGCGCTGGTGTTCAGCGTTCTCGGTGTGCTGAACCTCGCCCACAGCGCGATTTTTATGTCGGGCGCGTTCTTCGGGCTGCTGCTGTTACAGGCTGGTTTGCCGCTAATGCTGGCGTTTCCACTGGCGATGATCGCGTCGGGCATTCTCGGCGTTGTGCTGGAACGGGTCGCGTTCTACCCGCTTCGCCGTCGCAACGCGCCGCGTATCTCGCAGTTGATTAGCAGCATCGGCGCGGCCATCCTCATCGTCAACATCGTGCAGCTTATTTTCAACAATCTCTATAACAGCACCGAGCAGTATTTCCCGCGTGACTTGATTCCGACTGAGCCAATCCAATTCGCTGGCGTCGCTATTCAGCCTATTCGCCTGCTGATACTGGTGGTGGCACTGGCGCTGATGGTGCTGTTGCAACTGCTGGTGACGCGCACCCGAACCGGACTGGCAATGCGTGCTGTGGCCTTTGACCAGCGCGTAGCAAGCTTGCTCGGTATCAATACCGGCCAGATTTTCCTGCTGACGTTCTTTCTAGCGGGGGCGCTGGGCGGGGCGGGCGGTTTGCTTTACGGGCTGGCGTTCACACGGGTGACACCGTTCATGGGGCAGGAGATCGCGCTGGTGGGGCTGACGGCGATTGTTCTCGGCGGCTTAGGTAACGTTCAGGGCGCGGTGATTGGCGGCTTTATTGTGGCGGCGCTGCAAACATTCAGTACGGCGGTGGTCAGCAGCAGCTACCGCGATGCGATTGTATTCATCCTGTTCTTCTTGGTGCTGCTGTTCCGTCCGCAAGGTCTGTTAGGTCAAGCGCGGCAGGACAAGGTATAAGGTGGATATTCTACGCGGCATCGGCATCACCGAACCCGTACTCCAGTTTATGCTGGTGAACGCTATTCTCGGACTGAGCATTTACCTGACGCTGTATACGGGCATGTTTTCGCTGGCCAACGCGGGCTTCATGGCTATCGGCGCGTATACCAGCGTCATCCTTACACAACTGGCAGGTTGGTCACTTGTCCCGGCGATCATCGGCGGAATGCTGCTGGCGGGCGTGATCGCTGTGCCCATCGGCTTACCTGTGCTGCGGCTGCGCGACATCTACCTCGCCATCGCTACGATTGGCTTTGGCGAAGTGGTGCGAATTGTGCTGCTGAACTTCGACAACGTGGCCGCCTCGGTGGTGGAGTTGGTAACCGGAGAGGCGCAGCGCGTGGTCATCGTTCAAGGCGGCAGCGGCATCAAGCGCATCCCGGTCTTGACCGAGACGTGGCATCTGGTGGTGTTCTTGATTATCGTCGGCTATTTTCTGGCGCGGCTGCATCGAGCGCGTTTCGGGCGAGCAATGGCGGCTATCCGACAGGACGAGCAAGCGGCGGCCAATATGGGCATTAACGTGGTTTACACCAAGAACGCGGTGTTCGTCATGAGCGCGATGTTGGCGGCGGCGGCGGGCGCTTTTAGCGGCCATCTGACGCGGGTTATCACGCCGAGCGGCTACGATTTCGGTCAGGCGGTGGATATTCTGGCGTTCGCGGTGCTTGGCGGCACGACGACATGGGTCGGGCCAATTGTCGGCGGTATGGTGCTTGGCGCTCTGCCGGAAGTGCTGCGACCCGTTCAGCAGTATCGCGGTGTGCTGAACGGCCTCGTGCTACTGTTGATGATTGTCTACGTTCCCGGCGGGCTGGTCAATCCGGCGGGGGCGGTTCGGCTGTGGCAACGATTGCGCGGGCATGAGAGCGATACAGCGCTCAAGCCGGAAACACCTACCGCAGTAGGGTAGCGTGTCTCAACCTAAATTATTTCTAAATAATTAGAGTTTTCCTTGACAGACGCTTCTTTATCAATATCGAAACATTACTGTGGTTTAATAGTGCAGTTGCGCCGACGCGCACATTCCGTTTAACTACAGTTTGGTATCGAGGTTGGTATGGTTTTCAGCGCGAGTGTTATCGCTATTGCTTTTGGGCTGCTGTGCTGGTTCGACAGCGACATGGTGTTTCGCCTGTACGAGCAGGATTTCAAGATGTTCGGCAAGGTGATGGAGCGTACCGCCGACTGGAACACAACGGCGCGGGCGCAGGGTACATTTTTTATAATACTGGGCGTGGTTGGTTTCTTATCGAGCTTAACGGTAGCGGCCTGACGCTGTAAAACTTCGAAAGCGCTGTCTGCCGCTCTGGGCTTCGCATTGAAAGTCAGTTGAATGTTAGAGCTAGAGAATGTGACACGGCAGTTCGGCGGACTGCGCGCCCTCAACAATGTAAATATGACTGCTCCCGCGAACCGTGTGGTTGGCCTCATCGGCCCCAACGGCGCGGGCAAAACAACCCTCATCAACATTATCAGCGGTCTTGACCACCCAACATCGGGCACTATTCGGTTCGAAGGGCGCGACATCAGCCACCAACCGCCGCATGTCATCTCGCGGCTTGGCATTGCGCGCACCTATCAAAACATTCGCCTGTTCGGTGAGATGACCGCGCTCGAAAACCTGCTCATCGGCCAACATGCGCGGGGACACTCAACCGTATTCGGCGCGCTGGCCTTTAGTCCCGGCTATCGCGCCGAAGAACGTCGTCTGCGCGACCATGCTCACCACCTGCTAGAGCGCTTCAACCTGACTCACGCGGCCAATACCCGTGCGGGTAATCTGCCCTATGGCGATCAGCGCCGCCTCGAAATGGCGCGGGCGCTGGCCAGCGGCCCCAAGCTGGTGCTGTTGGATGAGCCGACGGCGGGCATGAATGCCATCGAAACACACGAACTTGGCGAACAGATCGTCCGGCTGCGTGATGACGGCCTCACGGTGCTGGTCATCGAGCACGACATGAACCTGATCGCGCAGACCTGCGACGAGGTGTACGTGCTGAACTTCGGCGAAATTCTCACACACGGAACGCCGGACGCGGTGAAGCATAATCCGCTGGTGATTGAATCTTATTTGGGCAAAGACGAATGATGGCGCTGCTTGAAATCCGCGATTTACGGGTGAGCTACGGCGCGATCAAGGCGCTGCGTGGGTTGTCGTTTCAAGTTGAAGATGGGCAGGTTGTCAGTTTGATCGGGGCGAATGGCGCTGGCAAAAGTACGACGCTCAATACCTTAAGCGGACTGCTCAAGCCGACAAAAGGCTCGGTGGTGTTCGCGGGGCAAGACATCACAGGTTGGCGGCCAGATCGCGTGACGGCGGCGGGCCTCGTTCAAGTGCCGGAAGGCCGACAGGTGATCGCCACGATGTCGGTGCTTGAAAATCTGATGCTTGGCGCGTATCGCCGCCGCGATAGCGGAGTCAACAGCGATCTTGAGAGTATCTTCACGCGCTTTCCTCGTCTGCAAGAACGCCGCGATCAAAAAGCGGGTTCGCTCTCCGGCGGTGAACAGCAGATGTTGGCTGTGGGGCGGGCGTTGATGGCGCGTCCTCGACTATTGATGTTGGACGAGCCGAGCATGGGACTCGCACCTTTGCTGGTGAACGCGGTGTTCAAGATCATAGCGGACATCAAAGCGCAGGGCATCCCGATCTTGCTGGTCGAACAGAACGCCCGTAAGGCGCTGCAAATCGCGGACTATGCTTACGTGCTGGATCGCGGCGAAGTGGCGCAAGCAGGGCCGGCGGCGGTGCTGCAACAGGATGAGAAAGTCATCGCCGCGTATTTAGGGTAAATTCTACTCCTAGCTTGCTAACGTCTGCACACGCTCGACAATCGTTTCGTCAGGGTTGTTGGGTTCGAGTTCGAGGTAGCGGCGGTAATTGAACAGCGCTTCCGCTTCCT
>JACMMD010001056.1 GCA_014379235.1 Anaerolineae bacterium | reverse complement strand
TCTACAAAGGCCCCGAAGCCGAAGCGATTGTTAACCTGCTGCGCGATAAGACCGGGCACTATCTATTCCTCAGCACCGGGCAGGTCTATCTGGTGCGCGACGGTTTGCAGCGTCCGTTCAGCGAGGCTGATTACGCCGGGCCAGAGATGCCCATGCCAGAGCCGAACACCTACAATTACGAGGAATGGTGCTACGGACACGATAAACGACTGGCAGAGGACGTACTCACGGCGGCGTGGGAAACGCGAAAATTCCCGTTTACGACGCTGCGACTGCCGATGGTTAACAGTGAGCGCGATCACTTCAAGCGCCTCTACAGCTATATGCTGCGTCTCAAAGATGGCGGGCCGATTCTTGCGCCGACGATGCCGGATTATCGACTGCGCCACGTTTACGGTAAGGACGTGGTGAAAGCCATGATTAAGGTGCTGGAAACGGGCGCGGGCAAGGGACAAGCCTTTAATATTTCGCAGGATGAGACGGTGACGCTGGACGAATTTCTCGACGTGATTGGCGACATCATGGGCATCGAGCCGCAAATCGTTCGTGTGGAGCGTGATCTGCTGGAAGCAAATGGTTTCCTGCCGGACTGCTCCCCGTTCAGCGATTTGTGGATGTCCGAGATCACTAACGATCTGAGCAAGCGCGAACTGGGCATGGACTATACATCGCTGCCGGATTACCTGCGGGCGATTGTCCAGCATTACGAGCAGAACGCGGCCCAAGTCCCCTCTCCGGCGGGCTATCGTCGGCGTCAGACCGAGCGCAGTTTCGGTGAGCGTCAGATGGAGCGGTAACGATAGTTCTGAGTATCGTGTGCTGAGTTCTGAGGGAAGTACCCAGTACACAGTACAGAGTTCCGGGCTGAAAACTGATCGCTGATAAGCTATCAGTTATGCTCGCAAAATCATCATTTCGGATGTAGAGCTGTCGGTAGATAAGCTGCTGTTCAGACGTATAAGAAACACTGTGCCTTTGCCGGGTGTACTTTCAACCTCAATCGTGGCGTTGTGCCCGTCGATGATCTTGCGTGCGATGGCTAACCCCAAGCCTGCCCCGCCAGTCTCAGTTGCGCGGGCTTTATCGGCGCGGAAAAAGCGCTCGAATATATGCGGTAAATCCTCTGATTGGATGCCGATGCCGTTATCGCGCACGACGATAGTGGCAGATGCGGGCTGACCCTCAACTTTCTCAAGCGAAGTTTCCAGCAAAATTGAACCGCCATCAGGCGTGAAGTTCAGGGCATTCATCACGATTTCACGCAGAGCTTGACGAAGTTCGCCGCCGTCTACCGCTACGGGTGGCAAAGTGTCATCGAGTTTAAGCGTAAATGTGTGCTGCTTGGAGGTGGCGAGACTCATATACTGCGAATGTATTTCTTGCAGGATGTGATTAATATCAGTCGTTTCAAACTGAAAGTTGTTGGTGCCGACATCCAAGCGTGCCAACGTGAACATGCCTTCTACCAGATTTTGAATGTGGTTGGTTTGCTGCTTGAGGTTGTCGATGTAACGGCGCTGCGGCTCAGATTGTGCGCTGCGTTCCAATAGATACAGGCTGGTGTTCATCGAGGTGAGCGGTGTCCGCAAATCATGAGAGACATTGCTGAAAAAGTCGGTCAGGCTGCGGATGCGCGCTTTTTCTTGGGCCAATTCAAGCGCTTGCTGTTCGGCCTCTTTGCGCTTGGAAATATCCATCATCGAGCCGATCATGCGAATGGCTTTACCTGCGCTGTTACGGCTCACAAAGCCGCGATCAATCACCAGCGCATACGAAGCGTCGGCACGGCGGAAGCGGTATTCCTCTGTCCAGAAATCTTTGTGTTCATCAATGGCGGCATAAATGCTGCCGCTCACCCGCTCAAAATCGTCGGGATGTAGGTGTTCGATCCACCACGCCACAGACGATTGGTTGTCTGCCAATTGATAGCCGAACAGGGTATTGATGCTGGCGTTCCACTGCACCATATCGAGCGCAAAATTCCAATCCCAGATGACATCGTTAGTGGCGTGTGTCAGCAGCTGGTAGCGCTCGTCGCGTTCTCTCAGCGCCGCCTCAGCGAGTTTACGTTCGGTGATGTCGCGGCTTGTGCCCAGCAGCCCGATCACTTTGTCAGACATATCACGCAGGGGGATTTTATTGGTCAGCACCCAGCGCGGATGCCCCGATGCATCAGTGGTCAAGCGTTCGAGATTGATGGCCGGTTCACTGGAAGCAAGCACAGCCTGATCGTCTGCGTGGAACTGGGCGGCCATTTCGGGTGGGAAAAACTCGAAGGCCGTTTTACCCATCATGTCGTCGGGGTCGGCAATCTGAACGGCCTGCGCGTGGGCGATATTGCTGATGACGAAACGCCCTTCGAGGTCTTTAATGAAGATGTAATCGGGCGATGCGTCGATCAGGGTACGCAGCATATTACGCTCGTCCGCGAGGGTCGTTGACACCTGTTTCCAGTCGGTGACATCGCGGCTGATGGCGACAAGACCGGTGATGAGTCCCTGACTATCGTACAACGGCAATTTTGTCGTCAACAGCCACTGCGGCTCCCCTGTCTGGTAATTGATGACCTCTTCTTCTTTGTTGAGGATCGCTTTGCCGGACTGCAAGAGTGCTTGTTCATCCGCAATAAATGTGGCCGCCAACTCTTTGGAGTGAAAATCGAACTCGCTCTTACCTCTAACATCATCCGGGGAGGATAAGCCAAAGTTCAACGCCACGGCAGTATTAGTCATCGTGAAGCGACTCTCAGTGTCTTTGACGAAAATACGCTCCGGTATACTATTGATTATGGTTTTCAAGAGGTTGCGTTCGTCCGCCAGCGCTCTTTCCGCTTGCCGCCGCGCAGTGATGTCGGTTGCTACGCCCAACACATGGTAGGCGTTACCATCGGGGGCAATCAAAGGCGTTTTCACAGTCTGGAACCAACGAGTCTCGCCCGTTTTGGCATCTGTTAGCGCTTCTTCGGAGATGAACTTGCTTTGTAATGTTGTTATAACTTCATTATCATCGCGCACAAACTGCTCTGCCTGCTCTGGTTGGGAATTAATCTCGAACTCGGTTTTGCCGATCAGTTTTTCAATCGGTATCCCTGTCACCACTGTCATTGCTTTGTTGGCCAACGTGTACCGCCCGCTCCGGTCTTTGATAAAGATGAGGCTCGGACTGGTATCGATCACCTGACGCAAAAATCCTTCCTGTTCCACCAGTGCTTCCTCAAACTGTTTGCGTGCGGTGATGTCGCGGCTCATGCCGATTAGACCAATGATTTTTCCGGCGTTGTCGCGCAACGGGATTTTGTCGGTTAGCGCCCAACGGGGTCTGCCAAAACGATCAATGGTCTGTGTTTCAAGGTTGATGGCCGGTTCACCGGACACCATGACCGCTTGATCCTCTGCATGGAACTTCGCGGCAAGTTCGGGCGGGAAGAAGTCTAAGACCGTTTTGCCGATCATCTCGTCGGGAATGGTCATTTGCACGGCGCTGGCATAGGCGATATTGCTTAGGTTGTAGCGCCCCTCAGTGTCTTTGGTAAATATGTAGTCTGGCGAGCTATCAATCAAAGCTCGCAGCATGTTACGCTCGCGGAGCAGCGCTTCTTCTAGCTCGGCGTGGCGCAGCTCTCGTGCTAAGAGGGTACCGAATAGCAGCGTTGAGATAGGATAGATCACGAGCGTAAGCGGCGCGGTTATGGCTATAGTGGTTAGCGCAGTGTCGGTGGGCAGCAGCAGCAGCGTCCATAGCAGCGCTTGAACAGCAACAGCGGCACCAAGCCCAACAAGGTGGGTCGAGCGGTATGCTCGTCCATGAGCTATAAATCGTTGATACAGCACTGAGCTTAACAGACTTACCGTCAGCGTACTCATGATACTCACCGGGACACCGACACCGCCGAGCATTATTCGGTCAAAAGTGATGATAGCCGCCACTAGCAGCACCGTGCGCCAACCAAAACATGCACCCGCCGTCACGATCACAATGACGCGCCCGTTTATGAATACGCCGGGGGAAACTGGAAATCGGCGTCGCCAGCAGGGCAAACAGTCCGAACAATATACCGGTAACGAGGTCTCTATAGATGGCAGGCAAACCTAAAAGGCGTGAGCGAAAGACGCTGTAAACGAATATGAGCGCCATCAACAGCGCCATATTGCGGAGCAGGTCAGTAGCGAGGCGTAAATCGAGCGGGATGTTCATCGGATAGTAATTCAGTCCATGCTGCTAAAGGGATCGTTTTTGGCTGGTGCTAGTTTCATATGAAGGTTTCAATATTCAATTTTATTCCTATTAGTTAATCAATTATAAATCAATTGTTTGTCAATGAAACGTGCGATTTGTAATAAATGTCACGTATAGGTCATGCTATTTGTCTGTATGATGTACCAATTTGGCATTGGCGGCGATGAAAGTGGAGGGATGTGCGGCTTGTTGACGAATGGCGGCGATTTGCGCTGCACGTAACACACCCCAGATAAGCACTGGATAGAGCGCGATGACGACTATCGCGCCAAGTATGTAAGCCATAATCGTATAAGGTGGATATGATGAGGCTGTCCATAAAGGTAACACAATTGTCAGCACAATGCCCAGTGTTCTTAGGGCAAATACTATCGTGACAGCGATGGCGTTATGGTCACTGACCAACGGCCCAAGTACGCCGAGTGCCGCCGATAACGCCGCGTCCAGCAGGGTATAGGCGGTGACGATCAACGTGAAAAGTAGTAAGAAGGCCGCAACAGGCGACACTCCCGACGGCAGATCAGGATAAACCATGAACGCATGAAAGCCGCTCAACAACCATGCCAGCAGCCCGACGCGCAGTACGATGATAATCGCGTGATCGCGCCACATAGCGCGCACCGTTGCCCACCATTTGCCAAGCACGATTTGTCGAGCATCGGCGTTGGTCAGCAGCAGGGTTTCCCAAGTGCGCCCGGTTTTCTCGCGGCGAATGCTCTCCGCGCCGAGCGCCAGCGTCACCAGCGTGACGACCATATACATAGCGACGTTCATCGCCAGAAGGGGGAGAAGCGGCAATCCGTGTAAACGGTTGAGCGTATCGTGGACAACGTGCAGTCCGTTGGGCAAATACGCGCCGACCATCACACCGACGAACAGCAGCGCGGAAACGATCAACGCCGGGACAAGCAGCAGATACGCCAGCCATATCCACATGGGGGCGGCGCGGCTGGTGGTGATGATGTGCCGCTGATATTTGTATTCCGCCCTTGTGATAGGGTGTGACCAGAAGTTCAGAGCGGTAAGTTCTGAGCGCTGGTGAGGAAGTATTCGGTGTATTGGATGAAGTCGGGGTTGCGCGGTTTTGGCGGTCAAGGTAGTGTTTTAGCTCAGGTTCGTGGTCAGGATGTAACAAATATCATACAGCAAAAGGGGCGCGTTAACATGAAGATTTTCCCATTGTGTTTAAGGTTTGTTCTAATGGGCATCATGACGCTGATGCTGGGCGCAACGCTGCTGAGTATGGGCCCTGCCGCCGCACAGGAAAAGGGAACACCAACGCCGCTGCCCCTACAAACGCTGGCAATACTGCCCAGTATGACCGCAGCCGCTTCTTCTACTCCTGCCCCGCAGCCGCTTGAGCAGCAAACGCTCGATGCGATTGTGGCCGATCTGATCGCGCAGACGCAGCAGGCGGCGCCACACATCCAAAGCACACAAACCGTACAGGCTGCGCTCGACCACGTATTGAACCTGACTGCCGCCGCTCAAATGCAAAGCGCGGCCACGAATCAGTCAGTGATGAACGATTTAGGAACGGCGACCCAAGCCGCGATGCCCACGCCGATACTGTACCCCGCTGCACAGCTTGAGGTTATCAACGTTGTGGATACGGAACTGATGGCGGGGCCGGCGCAGACAAATGCCTACCTTGCGCCGGATGGTCAACACTTCGCGTATCTCCAAGGAGCAGAGTTTTGCATTTACACGATTGAAGGCGAACAGGAACGCTGTCTTACGCTGCCAGACGGTATTGATTGGGGGTCGCCGCGCTGGTCGCCGGACAGCCGCTATGTGGTTTTCCATGAGGATTTTTACCGCTACTTCCGCGATGCGGACATCTGGCTTATCGACACAGCCGATGATAGCCTGACTAACCTCACCGACGACCAGACCGATGAAGTGTCCATCCTTGAGGATTCGTGGAGCAATGTCGATGTTGCCCCGCGCTGGCTGCCAGATGGCCGCATCGCGTTTTTGCGATACAGCCGCGAAAACGGGAATCATCTGCCGCCGGATATTTATGCTGCTACGGTTGACGGCGGCGCGCCGGAACTGCTCGGCACGATACGAACAAACAGCACCATTCCAATCACGATGATAGATGTCTCGAACGATGGCTCGCTGCTGGCGTACAACCATATCAGCCCGGAAGATACGCCAACCAACGGCGCATGGGTCAGCGCGATTGATGGCAGCGCTGCGGAGCAAGTTCTGGCGACAGAGCGTATTTATTCACCGACAAGCGTCGAAATTTCGGCGGATGGTCGCTATCTGCTGTCGATCTCTGGCGGGGCGTTCGGTCAGTTTGGCGTGACCGAGCCTGTTCAAGCGGTGCGCGTGGTTGACCTCGAAACGGGCGAAATCACCATCCTCGATGAAGACATCTTTATCCGTACTGCTGGTTGGTCGCCGTCAGGATCGGCGCTGGCGTATCTGGTGAACGATAGCAGCGCACAGCAAAATTCTGGACTTTACATTACCGATACACCGGGACATCCGGGGCGCTTAGTGCTGCAAGGCGAATTCATCGCGCCGACGAACCGCGAGCAGCAAGGACTCATCTGGGCGGCGAATAACACGATTTTGCTGTCAAACACCGTTGATTATTTGCTGCAAGTCGTTCAGCTTGGGTAGCGGATAATTCTGAGTACCTAGTGCTGAGTTCTGAGGGAGGAAGGTACGAGGCGCGAGGTTCGAGTAAATACAGTTCTGAGGGAAGAAAGCAACTGAGAATTGAAATTCCTCGCTAGAAGGCTCTAACCGATGAATAAGGGCGCAACACGTTGCGCCCCTACCGTAGGTTATCTTTTTCTCGAACCTCGTGCCTTGTTACTCGATTTCGTCGAGGCGCACGAGGCGGCCTTCGCGCACGGACTTCCACGCGGCCTCGGCCATGACCAGCGGCGCACGACCATCCGCGCCTGTCACCGGAACAGGCTTGTCGTTCATCACAGCGTCGATGAACTGGCGCATCTCTTCGATGTAAGCATCCATATAACGCTCAATGAAGAAGTGCAGCGGCTTAGGCGC
>JACMMD010001055.1 GCA_014379235.1 Anaerolineae bacterium | reverse complement strand
GTTCATGTGACCGCTCTGGCCGAGATGCGCGCCGAACCTGATGCCGACCTAATCGACCAATTACGCGCACAGAACGTCGAAATCTTCAGCGGATGGACAGTTGCCGAAGCGCAAGGTTCTAGTCATATCAATGGCGTGACCTTGAAAAGCCTCACAACAGGCGCGACCCGCAATTTTTACTGCGATCTGCTGGTGCTGTCGACTGCTTTCCTACCCGCCAACGGGTTGATCTATCAGTCCGGCGGCAAATTTGCGTGGAGCGATACGCTCAATGAGTTTGTACCTGCCGCACTCCCCGATGATGTGTTCGCGGCGGGTGAAGTGAGCGCGACGCATACCCTCGCGGAGATCGAACGCGAAGGCGAACTCGCAGGACTGCAAGCAGCGCTGGCAGTGGGTTTGGGCGGAGAGCAAGATCGCCAGCGCGCCGACACTCTCGCGGCAGAAGTCGAGCAGCACCGCGCCGCACGACAAGCATGGTCGGCGTATGGGCTAATTCAAGCGGACGCGAAAAAAGACTTCGTATGCTTCTGCGAAGATGTCACACGCAAGGATGTGCGTTCAACCCTTGAAGAGGGTTACGACAGCATGGAACTGCTAAAACGCTACAGCACGGTGAGCATGGGCCCCTGTCAGGGCAAAATGTGTAATATGACCGCAATGCACGTCTGCGCCCATTATACGGGCAAGGGCATCGCCGAAACGGGCACGACAACCTCACGCCCGCCTGTCACGCCGTTATCGTTTGGCGCGCTCGGCGGGCGCATGATGGAGCCTGTGCGCCATACACCCATGCACGAATGGCATGTGGTGCGTGGCGCAAAAGTGATGAACGCCGGCCTATGGAAGCGTCCACTGCATTATGGCAACCCCACCCAAGAAGTGCGCGCCGTCCGTGAGCATGTCGGCATGATTGATGTATCAACACTGGGCAAGCTGCATCTACATGGTAAAGATGTGCCCGCCTTGCTAGAGCGCATGTACACCAACCGCTGGCAAAAACTCAACGTTGGGCAGGTGCGCTACGGCGTGATGGTCAACGAAGAAGGCATCATCACCGATGATGGTGTGACTGCGCGCCTGAGCGACGACTTCTACTACATGACGACCACCTCCGAAGGCGCGGCAGCCGTCTATGAGTACATCGAGTGGTGGCTGCAAAGCGGCTGGAATTTCGATGTGCATGTCCTCAACGCCACCGATCTGCGCGCCGCGATGAACCTCGCCGGGCCGCAGTCGCGTCAGGTCTTGCAAAAGATCACACAGGGCGTTGACCTGAGCAACGAAGCGTTTCCGTACTTGGCGGCGCGTGAAGGCACAATCGCTGGTGTGCCGGCCTTATTCATGCGGATCGGCTTCACGGGCGAACTGAGCTACGAAGTCCATGTACCAAGCGGCTACGGCTTGCGAGTATGGGAAGCGCTGATCGAAGCGGGCAAAGAGTTCGGAATCTCCCCGTTCGGTGTCGAAGCGCAGCGCGTTTTGCGCCTCGAAAAAGGTCACATCATCGTGGGGCAGGATACCGATGGCTTGACCAATCCGTTCGAGGCCAATATGGATTGGGTCGTCAAGCTCGACAAAGACAATTTTCTCGGTAAGCCGTCGCTAATGATGGCCAACAAGGCGGGCGCACAAAAACTGCTCGTCGGCTTCGAGATGCCCGATGGCACACTGCCCGAAGAAGCCAACCAGATCGTCCGACCCGGCAGCGGCCCTATCGGTTTGGAGATCATCGGGCGTGTCACCAGCGTCCGCCGCAGCCCGACCCTGAACAAGGTGATCGGCCTGTGCTGGCTGCCAGCGTCGATGAGTGCGCCGGGGACAACCTTTACGGTGCGCGTCAAAGGCGAGTTGAAGACCGGAAAAGTCGTCCCGCTGCCCTTCTACGATGTGGACGGCGCAAAGCTGCGTCTGTAATTTACATTGATAACAACATGGGCGCGGCGAATTTCATTCATGGTCGCGCCCTGCTAAGGTAGGACAAAAACATGCCCGTATTTACGTTTTCGACGATCCCGTTTGTATCGCCGCTGGCAAATGTGACCCAACCGACAGCGGCGACGCGCATCAGGCTCGAAGATGCGAGTCAGCAGGGCATGATTGATATTCGCGGGCAGGCGGCGGCACTGGTCTTGCAGACTCTTTACGATGCTGTACCCGCTGCATCCGGCGATGTGATAATGACACCCGATGGCGCACTGGTGCGGCTGCGACTGGATCAATTCGCGCTTCTGGGCAATCAGCACGATGAGTCCGTATTCAACCGCCTGAACGAAGCTGCTGGCGCAGCGACGATCACCGTCACCGATATGACACATGGGCGGGCGATCATGCTATTGGTCGGGGCACAGGCCGGCGCTGTGCTGCCGAAAATCTGCGGACTGGATTTTCACGACGAGGCTTTCCCCAACTTTCATGCCGCCCAAACCAGCCTCGCCAAAGTGCCCACGCTGATTGTGCGCGCTGACCGGGACGCTGTTCCCGCCTATCTGCTGGTGGTCGAACGTTCTCTGGGTGCATATGTGTGGGGCGTGGTCTACGACGCGCTGCAAGAATTCCGCGTGGATTAGCCGACGTAAGATGATTAGCTTCTGGTAGTTACGAGGGTACACTGCGCTTGTGGGGAATTATCGCCGATGAAAATGACCCTAGCTAATGGATTGTCGTAATGACTAAAGCGCTTCTAGAAAGGCCAATTCTTCGGGTGACAATACAAATTTGCTGCTGGTCAAGCTGTCTTCCAGTTGTTCAGGAGTGCTGGCACTAATGATCGGGATCACAGGAAAGGGTTGTGAAGTCAAATAGCCAAGCACAACCGCCGAAATGCTGACGTTGTGGCGGCGGCTGAGTTCTTGAATACGGATAAAACGGCTGCGATTGATCGCATTATCGTAAACTCTCTTGTTCGCGTGCTGCGGCTCCCCCATCGCTAATTTGCTGAAATATCCCTTCCCTTGTGCCGTATAAGGCATCACAGGCAGCCGCGTCTCCCGATGGTATGCAAGATCGGAGCCGTTGGCAATGACTATCGTCTTATCTGCGATTGCCTCTCGATTAGGCTCGGCAATACTCCACATGAACTGGTTGGCCACAAAATCACTGAGATGGTGCTGTGCTGCGTAGGTTGAAGCAGCACGTATACGGTCTACTGTCCAATTTGAACACCCAACGCAGCGAATATTTCCTAAGCGAATATGCTCATTCATCATTTCCAGAATGCTGCCGACGGGTTGGCTCGTATCATCCCGGTGCAGCCAATAAACGTCAATCACATCGGTCTCAAGAAATTTGAGGCTCGCCTCGATGTCTTGCCGAATGTCGTCGGGATTGAGACGCGATTGATTCATCGTCGAAAGATTTGGATGCCCGCCTTTGGTCGCAACGATCATCTTGTTTCGGTTGCCACGACGCTGCATCCATGCGCCAATCGTGCTTTCACTTGCATTCGCACCTCCCGGCAGCCATTCCGCATAGACCCGCGCCGTATCGAGGAAATTGCCACCTTTGTCCACGAACTCGTCCATGAGGCGGAAGGACTCCGCCTGACTGAGCGGCGCTCCGAAATTGACCGCTCCCAAACAGATTTGAGAGACCTTCAAGTTTGTTGTTGGAATAACAATTGTTCTCATCAAGAGCAGCCTTTAACCACCATTCATCGACCACGCCAATGACATAGGGAACATCCGGCTAGGAAAGCAGCGCTCCAGCGTCGGCCACCACGATGCTGCCATTGAGGGCCGCTCCCTCATCGCTGACGATATGCAGCGCCAACGCAGCGATTTGCGCCGGAGTTGTGAGTAAACCTTGCGTTTCCAAGTGGTCAATCACGCTAGCGTCGCCGCCGCGTACAGCGATGTCGCTGTGCAGCGCGGGAGTATCTACCGCGCCGGGGCAAATACAGTTCACACGAATACGATCAGAGCGTAGTTCCTGCGCCATGCTTTGCGTCATGGTGATGAGTCCGGCTTTCGCCGCGCTGTAGGGCAAATTCGGTGAAAACACCCGCAGCGCCGCCGTTGAACTGATGTTGAGAATGACTCCACGACTTGCCCTGAGCGCAGGCAGCGCCGCCTGCACCATTAGAAACGGAGCGCGAAGGTTCACTGCCATCAGTCGATCCCACTCGGCAACGCTGATCTGCTCGATGGGTTTCGGCAAAAAGGCCGCCGCGTTGTTGACCACAATATCCAGCCGGCCAGCAAAAGCGACTGCCGCGCTGACCGCCTGCGTGATGTCATCCGGTAGTGCAAGGTCTGCATGTACGAAGGCCGCACGCAGTCCCCTCTTCACCGTCGCCGCCGCCGCTGCCTCACCGCGCATTGTGTCGCGGTCAACCAGAATAACCGACGCGCCTTCCTGCGCGAAAAGCTCGGCTATGCCCAAACCGATACCACTTGCAGCACCAGTGATTAATGCGGCTTTGTTTGCCAAACGCACGTCGTGTCGTCCCTCTCATACAGTCTAGGGATGGATACCCTCTAGCGCAGGTTATTAACTCTTGACCGCACCCGCCATAATGCCGCTGATAAGCCACTTCTGAAACGCGAAGAACACGATCAGCAGTGGAATCGTAGCGATCACGCTGCCTGCCGCCATTATGCCGTATTCCGGCACGGACGTTAGATCGCCACCTTTGAACAGCGCCAGCAGCAGCGGCACGGTGTACATGGTCTGGCTGTTGAGAACGAGGTTGGAATAGATGTAATCGTTCCAGGCGTTCATGAAGTTGAGAATGCCGAACACCGCCAGCGCAGGCGTAATCAGCGGCAGCACTACGCGCCAATACGTCCCGAATAGTGATGCTCCGTCTATCGCCGCCGCATCAATCAGCTCATCGGGAATTGTCGCCGCGATGATCTGGCGCAAGAGGAAGATGCCAAAAGCAGGCGCCCACCAAGGAATCCACAGCGGCCAGAAGGTGTTGATCCAACCCAGACGTGACATCATCAGGAAAAATGGCACAATCGTGCTTTGATAGGGCAGCATCATCGTTAGCAGCACGAAGATGAACAGGATATTGCGTCCGGGAAAACGCCGCTTGGCGAAGATAAACGCCACCAGTGACGTGAAAAATAATGCCGGAACTGTCTGTCCCACTGCCACTGCAAGGCTGTTGAACATCGCTCTCCAGAACGTCGTTGTCAGTTGGATATTCTCGCCGATCTGTCCAGCGAACAGGCCCTCATAATTGTCGGTGATGAACGGATCCGGCCACAAATGGGGGTCTATCGAATTGAGCGCGCTCTTGTGCATGAACGACGCGACGATCATGGTGTAGAACGGGAAAATAAAATACAACGCCAGCAGCAGCAAAATCAAATAGGTGAAAATTATCACGCCTATGAGCTTGGGGTCGCGCCGTCGCTTCATGGGTAATGCTGCTGTCGCCGTTCTAGCCTGAGCCATGATGCCCCCTTAAACCTCAGTCAGACGCCCGACACGGAGTTGTACCAGCGATGCCCCGATGACGAGAATGGCGATAATGAAGCCGAGCGCCGCCGCTTCGCCGTAGCGCTGCGAACCAAACGCAGTTGAATATTGAATCGTGTTGAGCGTTGCCACGCTTTGCTCGGGGCCAAGGCCATTCGTGCTTGAAAACAGCAGCCACGGCTGAGTGAAAAGATTCAACAGGCCGATGGTCGTAGTGATGCCGACGAATACAATCACGCCGCGCATCATGGGCACAGTGACATACCAGAATTTTTGAGGCGCGGTTGCGCCATCCACACTGGCCGCGTCATACAGTTCCGGCGGAATGCCCTGCAACCCGCCGAGCATAATCAGCACGTTATAGCCTGTCAGGCTCCAATAGACCATCAGCATGACTGCGACCCGTGCCGGGCCCGGTTCTGTCAGCCAGCTAACCGGAGCGAGGCCGATTGAGCGCAGGATGCCGTTAATCCAACCGAAGTTATCTTGCAGCAGCAGTTGAAAGACGATAGCGACGATGACCAACGAGGTGATATATGGCAGAAAAAAGAGCGCCCGAAAAACCCTGCGTCCGATCACTCTTGGACTGTTGAGTATCACCGCCAACAGCAGCGTACTGATGATGACAATCGGCAGCAGGGTCGCTAAAAAGATCAGCGTATTGCCAAGCGCGCTCCACGTTTTATCGCTGGTTAGCAACCGCTCGTAATTGCCCCACCCGAACCAGCGCGGTTCACCGATCCCCTGCCAGCGCTGAAAACTTAACCACAGCGACCAGACAAGCGGGTAGCCGTGAAAAATACCGAAGACAATGAAAAAAGGTGAAATTAAAAGATATTCGACCCTGTGCTTCCAAATTTCATGCACAAGCGTCGATCTGCTTTTGTGAGTACGCGGTATGACCCGTGTAGCAACGACAGGTTCTTCTATTGTGTTCATTATTCGTTGATCGTTCGCAGAGCGGGGACACAGGCATACTGCGTGTGCTTCGCTGTATCCCCGCCCATGCAAATTTGATGTTTAGGCTTGGTAGTCGGGTAGAACTTCTTCGACCTGAGCAGCAACCTCGTCCAGCGTCGCCTGAATATCCGCGCCACCCGTCACCATCGAGTCGATAGCCGGAGTGAGGAATTCATCCGTCGCCGCCGCATAGACAGCCGTGCGGCAGAAATCAGGGCTGATCTCCTGTGCGAGTTCCAGCCAGACTGCGCCGATGTTTTGATCGCCAAACAGGGCCGTTGGCTCTTCTTGGAATGTCGTTTCGAGGTAGGGGATATATGGCGGGATAATGCCCCAATCGCCAGCCGCCGTTGCGCCTTCCATCGAGGCGAACGCGAATTCCATGAACAGCTTGACCAGTTCGGGATTTTCAGTTGACGCGGGCGAAATCAGTGTCGCGCCGCCCCAGATACCTGTACGCGGCCCACCTTCGACAGCACGAGGCAGCGGTGCAAGCTGCCACATACCCTGTTTTTCTGGCAGCAGGTTTTCTTCCCAGAAGCCGCGCGCCCATGCTGGCGAGAGGTCAAGCACGAGTTGGTCGGTGTTCAGCGCGTTCCAGTATTCGGCAGTCCAGAAGTCGGCAGTTAGCGTGGCCCCGGTGTCGTAAATCGCCTTAATGAGTTCAACCGCCTGTACACCGGCTTCATTATTGAGGGTGACTTCTTGATTATCGCAGCTTGCCGGGCCTGAACCGCCGAACTGCGCGTTGAACCAGCTCCAATAGGCCGCAGCCACGAACGTGCCGCCAGACGGATACAGGACGGCGTTTTTGCCTTCGGCGGCAATCCGGGTGAGGATGTCAATGAAGTCCGGCATATACATCATGTCTGTGGGAATCTCGATGCCCATTTCGTCGAGAAGGTCTTTGCGGTAGTAGATACCGCTTGGCGACAGGTCTCCGGGCATTCCGAAGTAACCTTCCATCTGCGGCACGTAGGCCTCGGCAGCCTTCGCCGGGATGAGGTTATCGATGTTACGCTCGATTACGTCAGTGGTTTCCAGCAGCGCGCCTTGGCTGCCATACAACTGCACCATCCACGCTTCCGACCAGAACAGATCGGGTACGCCTGTGCCGGCTGCCATCGCTGTCTGAAATTTGGACCCGTAATCATCCGAATAGGTGTAGTCGAATGTGACGTTTGGAT
>JACMMD010001054.1 GCA_014379235.1 Anaerolineae bacterium | reverse complement strand
CGTCAGCTTTGGCAGCCCGACGGCGGGCATTCCGGCGCGGCTGATGGGCAAGCCCTACCTCGCGCTGACCGACACCGAACACGCTAAAGAACAGCACGCGCTGTTCAAGCCGTTTGCGACGGTGATCGCCACGCCAACGGCTTTCACGCTCGATATGGGCCCGAAACAGGTGCGGTACGCGGGCTTTCACGAACTGGCGTATCTGCACCCTGACGAGTTCACACCTGACCCACAATCCCTATCAACTGTCGGCTTAACTACCGGCGAGACGTTTTTCGTGGTGCGATTCGTGGCGTGGGGCGCGAGCCATGATCTGCGCCAGCGCGGATTTACGTCTGCCGAAAAAGAAGAACTGCTGCGCGAACTGTCGCAGCATGGGCGGGTGCTGCTGTCAGTGGAAAATGCCAGCGATAACGATCTCCCCGCGAACGTCACGCGCTTACCGCCGGAGTTGGCTCATCATCTGTTGGCGTTTGCGACGATGTACGTCGGCGAAGGCGCGACAATGGCCTCAGAAGCCGCCGTTTTAGGAACGCCATCGGTGTTCGTCAACACTTTGGGGCTTGGCTACTGTCTAGACTTGCAGAACAATTATGAACTGCTCTACTGGCATCGTGACGGACGCAGCGCGTTAGATCGTGTGCGTGAACTGCTGTCCATGCCAGACATTAAGGCGACGTGGGCCCGCCGTAGAGCGCATATGCTTTCGGAAAAGATCAACCCGACGCCTTGGCTGGTTGAGCTAGGCAGCCGATTGTTAGAGGATACGAGTTATCCATGATTGCAAGCAGAGAGCAGTCGTTGATAGAAGCGCCGCTGCCCACCACTATCATCGAAGCGTCATCATCGCGCAAAACCATCAATCTGCGCGAGATCTGGCAGTATCGTGTACTGCTATATTTTCTCGTGTGGCGCATTTTGAAAGTCCGCTACAAGCAAACCGTCGTCGGGGCAGCGTGGGCTATTCTCCAGCCGTTGTCGATGATGATCGTGTTCAGCGTTTTTCTGGGCGCGCTAGTGCGTGTTCCATCGGGCAACCTGCCGTATCCGCTGCTGGTATTCAGCGGGCTTGTGCCGTGGACGGTGTTTGCCAACGGTATGGGGCAAGCGGCCAACAGCGTCGTCGGCAACGGTAATCTGCTGACAAAGGTGTACTTCCCGCGCCTGATTATCCCGATTGCGCCTGTGATCGCGGTACTGCTAGATTTTGTGATGGCCTTTGTCGTGCTGATTATCGTGATGCTGTTTTATGGCTACGTACCGACCATCAACGTGATCTGGTTGCCGGTTTTTCTGGCGCTGGCTGTGATCGCTGCGTTAGGGACAGGCTTCTGGTTGTCGGCGTTGTACGTCACCTACCGCGATATTTATCACCTCATTCCGATTTTGACGCAGGCGTGGTTCTTCGCAACTCCCGTCACCTATCCGGGCAGCCTCGTGCCGGAAAGCTGGCGTCTGCTGTATTACCTCAACCCGATGGCCGTCAGTGTACAGGGGTTTCGTTGGGCGCTGTTCGCATCGGATGCGCCGACGCTCGTCAGCGTCGTGCTGTCAACGCTGATCGCGCTGGCACTGATGGTCAGCGGGGCGTATTACTTCCGCAGCATCGAACGAACTTTCGCGGAGCGTGTTTAGTTGAGCGGCCCTATCGCCATTCGTGTCGAGGGTATTGGCAAGGAATACGTCATCGACGGCGTAGGGAAGACCAATACGCTGCGTGAAACGCTTGGCAAACTGCTGAGGCGGCGGTCTGCCACAGACGAAAACCCCATGCGCCAGCGTTTATGGGCGTTGAAAGAGGTCTCGTTCGAGGTCGAGCGCGGCGAAATTTTTGGCATCATCGGTCAAAATGGCTGCGGCAAAAGTACCCTGCTCAAAATCCTGTCGCGCATCATCGACCCGACGCAAGGACGAGCGGAAATCTACGGGCGAGTAGGCGCACTGTTGGAACTGGGTACGGGCTTTCACCCCGATTTGACCGGACGCGAAAACATCTATATGAACGGCGCGATTTTGGGCATGAACTCGGCGGAAATCAGCGGCAAGTTCGATGATATTGTGGCCTTTTCCGAAGTTGAGAATTTCATCGACATGCCGGTGAAACACTATTCAAGCGGCATGTATGTGCGACTGGCGTTTGGCGTTGCTGCCTATTTAGAGCCGGAAATCTTGCTGATTGACGAAGTGTTGGCAGTGGGCGATACGGCCTTCCAGCAGAAATGCCTCGACAAAATGCACAGCCTGATGGAAGACGGACGCACCGTTTTGCTGGTGAGCCATAATCTCGACATTATGCGTTCGTTTTGTACGCGCTGCATGTGGCTCGATCATGGACGTGCCCAGCAGATCGGCGGCGCGGACGATGTGGTTAACGCTTACCTGTCATCCATTCAGGATCGGCTCAATAAAGGGCTTCCCGATGCCGCGCCGCTCAACGGTACACATGAGCTAGGCGACTTTGCCCGATGAGATATTTTCCATCGGGCATGATGACGTTTCTTGCCAAGCGCCCCGGCCTATTAGCCATGCTTATCTCAAGGCTCAATCTGTTTGATTTGATGGCAGCGCCGCCGCCGCCGCATCCCGTTTCCGACTGGCACTTAGGCACAGGACAAGAGCAAAGCAGCACCATCATGAAAGCGCGCAAACAGGCTTGGCAGCTATTCGAGCAAGCCGGAGTGTCGCGTTCGATTCGCTGGCTGCGCGGTCTCAAGGTTAATGCTCATCCCTGCGACGAAAGCAGCCGTGCCTTGTTCTTGACGGGGTTGTTCGAGCCGAACGAGTTCTTATGGCTTGAGCAAACCTTGAAGCTGGGTATGGTGATGATCGACGTTGGCGCGAATATGGGGCTGTACACATTGTTCGCCGCGAACTGCGTTGGTCATACTGGTTCGGTTATGGCCATTGAGCCAAGCCAGCGCGAGTTCGAGCGACTGCAAGCGAATGTACGCCTTAACCGCTTGTCGAATGTACGCTGTGTGAAAGCCGCCGCCTACAACTATGAGGGTGAAGCGGATTTGCGCGTGGCTTCGATACAGAATGCAGGCCACAACACACTCGGACAGTTTGGCTATGAAGGTGTGATAACCGAACGGCTGGAACGGGTACGCCTTGAACCTCTTGATGACCTTGTTCAGCAGGCGAAACTGCCGCGAGTGGATGTCATCAAGATCGACGTGGAAGGGGCGGAACGCTTTGTGCTTGAGGGCGCGCACAACACGATTGAGCAGTTCCATCCGACGTTCCTCATGGAGCTATCTGACCGTATGCTGCAGCATCAAAACAGCGACAGCCAGCAGATTCTGGCGTTCTTCGAGGAGCAAGGTTATTCCGTGTATGAATTTAGCGGCGAAAGCGGGCTGCTGATGCCGCTCGCTTCCAAGCACTACTATTACAAGAATATAGTGGCGGTGTACTCAAGGCCAGTATGAGCAGCCAGCAAACTCCCTATCTGAGCGTGGTCGTCGCATCGCGTAATGACAATCACGGCGGCGATCTCAACCGCCGTATGCAAATCTTCATCAACGCGCTTGCCGAACAATGCCGCCGCTTCGCGCTCGCGGTTGAACTCATCATCGTGGAATGGAATCCGCCGGATGATCGCCTGTCATTGGCCGACGAATTTACGTGGCCTGAATGGGGCGGGCAGGGCGAGGTTCGTATCATTCGCGTTCCCGCCGAACTGCACCAGAAGTTCAACCACGCTGATCAACTGCCACTGTTCCAGATGATTGCTAAGAATGTAGGTATCCGTCGAGCACGCGGCCAATATGTGCTGGCGACCAATATCGACTTGATATTTTCCGATGAGTTGATGCGCTTTCTGGCAGTGCGGCGGCTCAAATCCGGCGTGTATTATCGCCTTGACCGCTATGATGTGACCTCCGATGTGCCGTTAGCTGACGTACAAGCGCAGCTTCTATTCTGTGAGACGCATCTCATTCGCATCTGCAAGCGTTATGGTATTTTCGATGTAGTCAGGCAGCAGTATTACTGGATTTACCCGCCGTCGCTGCGAGAGTTGTACTGGTATCACTCGAATACCGGACACATTCGGCGGGTCATTCAGCGAGAGCTTGAAGGTACCAGTCAGCTATTACAGCAGATCGTCCTCGCCCCATTTGGCGCAGTGGTGAAAGCGGCACAGGCGGCACAAATGGTATGGTCATGGCGGCATATGATTACTGATTGTGTTAATTGTGAGATGCGTAAGGGTTTGATATTGGCGAAACGCATCTCACAAAAGCTCTACCGCTATATGCTACACCCATCGGAAACGCTGACGAAACTGACGCGGCCAATGACAGCGCGCATCTTGTACCGCAAATTGACCGCATTCAGCAGACGGATAAGACGGTTTATCTATTGGCGCGGTCTGTGGATGGTGAGGCGGCTGAAGAACGTTTCGCGGCGTATCGTTGTTGGTTCGGCGCGGGTGCTGCAAACTCAATCGATTCGAATGTATCGCCGCTATTTGACATTCACAGCTTATGCTTATCGGGTGCGCGCTAAAGTGTTCAGGACAAGGCAGCAGTATCTGCGTCCAAAATTGCACACCAATGCTTGCGGCGACTTTACACTGATGGCGCGGGATGATTGGTTCGCGCTGAGAGGCTATCCCGAACTCGAAATATTTTCGATGCACATCGACTCGCTGATGTTGTACATCGCCCATTATCATGGACTGCGTGAGGCGTTCTTGCCGCCGCCGATGGTCGCCTATCACATCGACCATGGCGGCGGATGGTCGCCAGAGGGAGCGAAGGCGCTCGACCAGCGCTTGCTCGAACACGGTATTCCTCAAATCGTGCGTGAACAGTTCGACGGTTGGGTGTTGAAGATGGCCGAAGATTATGCGCCGATCATGTTCAATGATGAAAAGTGGGGGCTTGCCGATGAACTATTAGTTGAAGATAGCGTTGAGAAGATTATCGACCAATAGGAATAATAGACGCTTGTTGTATCGAATATTGTCTGGTTAAATTAGTCTAATCAAACGGCTTAAGCGATTCCTGCATTACAGTTGGTATTGCGGCAAGCCGGATTGGGTTCATATCTCGAACAATTGGATAGGGAAGCCGCGCAGGATGAATTCGTTTCGCCAAATATCGATTGGCCAAGTCGAGAAGTATTGGAATCAGCGTCCGTGTAACATCCGCCATTCCCCGAAGCCAGTCGGCACAAAAGAATATTTCGACGAAGTAGAAGCGCGCAAGTACATGGTCGAGTCGCATATCCCGCGCTTCGCCGAGTTCGAGAACTGGCGCGGAAAGAAAGTGCTGGAAATTGGCTGCGGCATCGGTACGGATACGATCAACTTCGCCCGACACGGCGCGGAAGTCACCGCCGTCGATCTATCCGAAGAGTCGCTTAAGGTCGCCCGTCAGCGCGCTGAGGTATTCGGACTGCAAGACCGCATCCAGTTCTATCAGGCCAACGCGGAGCAGCTCACTGCCACCGTACCCGTCCAAACCTATGATCTTGTATATTCTTTCGGCGT
>JACMMD010001053.1 GCA_014379235.1 Anaerolineae bacterium | reverse complement strand
GTTAGCGCGGACATTAAAGACAGCATAGTGGTCAACGCCGCTGACCTAACGGTTCTGCTGCAAAACCAGTACGATTACGAACGCCAGTTGAGTTCGCGGCGTTATCTGATCTTCAGCCATGAAGAGGCGTTAGAAGCAGGCACATGGACTCGCAGTGATGCGACGTTGGTGCTGCGTTCCTTTCAAATACAGGCCGTGGCCGCGTTGTTGCAGCGCAGCGGCTTCAACAATGTCAGCGTGTTGAACCTCGACTTAACGCCGTTCGAGCCGGGTACGGCCAGCATCACGCGGGCCATCTTTGTAGCGAAAAAGGAATAAGGACGCAGGGAATGGACAGCGATCAGGAAAAATCCGCATACTCGCCCACCAGCGAACTCACCATTGAACCCGACTCCCCGCCCACGTTAGTCATTCCCGTCGATTCTGAACACAGCGCCCTGCGATTTAGCATCGTCGGTATCTTTCTTGTGGGCTGGGCAATTGGCTTTCTGTTACTCAGTTTGATCTTTCCGAGCGAAGGTTTTAACTTCTTAGCGGTACTGCTTAGTCTGGTGATTACGGCGCTCGTCAGTCAGCAAATCGAACGCCAGCTTAAGCGACGTTGGCCGAGCGGGCGCGCCATCCATATCGATGCGTCCGGTGTACGCCTGATGCAGCATCAACAGAGGCAAGAGACGATTGAGGGGACACAGGTCGTTAGCCCGCTGTTGTGGCGTTTTGTGGTGAAGAAGCGTTCGCATGTACCCAAGGGCTGGTCAATGATGGCCTGCGCGCTGGAACAAAACGGGCGCTACCTGCCTGTGTATACGTTCATGTCGGCGGACGAAGTGAACAAACTCGATATAAGCAGCAAATTTACGCTGCTCAAAGGCAAGAAAGAGGAAGATGAAGCCAAGAAGCGGCAGAGCGGCGCGTTCGCACAGCGCGACGATCTATGGCTGGCCGGCGAACAGCGCCGCTTGCGTCAGGCAGAGGAACAGCGCTGGACACATGGTGCTGAAATGAACTCCGCCGATTTTCAAGTCTATATCCAACGGCTGCAAATTCAATTCCCCGAATGGTTTGTTTGAAACGGCTGCCCCATATGCGTATTCGAATTGAACTTCTGACAGGGCTGGCAATGTTGCTGGCATTTACGCTGCGACCTGTACTCGTGCAAGCGCAAACGACCACGCTCGAACGCTTCGAGCCAATCAACAGTCGCATTACTGTCGATACATCGGAAACGTGGACATTTCGCGCACCAGAAGGCGAAGTGCTGTCATTCGTCGTGCGTGCTACCAGCGGCGACCTCGACCCCGTGCTGACCATCACCGACAGCGATAGCAACCGCGTCATCAGCAACGACGATTATCAATACCCTGACAGCCGCGATTCTCTGCTTGAAGCCATCACCGTCCCAAAAACGGATACCTTTACGGTGACGGTATCCGGCTTCAGCAGCACGTCAGGCAATTATGAATTGTCGATGCTGCCCGGTTACGGTGATATGGTGGGCATCGAAAACTTCAACGGTGCGCTTAACCTGACCAGCAATGTACCTGTTTTGTCGCTCGAACCGGGAACGGGTCAAGCGGCTCTCGCCCTAGAAGGGCCACACCAGCGAGCAATCGCTATCGTCAACAGTATCGAACCGCAAAGCGATTTTTACGCGCAAGTGGATGTCGAGACTGTGCGCGGCTTGAACAATGGCCAGTTCGGTTGGGTCGTCGGCATGACTGCGCGCCAAACGGATGACGACCATTACTACCTGCTGGAGATCGACCATCTCGGACAGTGGCGTTTCCTCGTTCGCACACCTGAAGGCGAAACAATCCTGCGCGATTGGGTCAGTAACCCCTCTATCGAAGATGGCGCGACGGAATTTACACTGGGCATGATGGCCAACGGCGCGGGTTTCGACTTCTTTTTCGATGGGCAGTTCTTCGGACAAATCATCGATTCCACGCTGACCGAACCGGGAAGTATCGGCCTCGTTATCGAAACAACTGGCTTGGTCAGCGGCAGCGTAGATGCCCGTTTTGATGATCTCGCAGTCAACCGCCCGATCTTGATTAATGGTGAACACGTTGTGCCTCAGCGCCTGCTCGGCGTTAATCAGATCACGCTCGTTCAGGAACTGCGGCGGCGCGGCATGATTCCGGCGCAGGGTGACACCGCGTTCAGCGTGCCGGAGAGTTTCGTTGAGTATCCACGCGGCGGTGTCAGCGAGATCGTCCTTGGCGAAGGTCGCAGCTTCGGTAACTTCTTGCTCGGCTCATCGGTGACGTGGCGCATACGCGGCATCGGCCCGGCAGGCTGCGGTATTCTGTTACACGCGCAGGACGACTCGAACTATACACTGGCCTATCTCACGCAGTTAGGCGGCTATGGTGTCTCACAGCGCACAGGCGACATCTTTGAGCCGGGTATCTTCGGTGAACAACTGGTGATTGGCGACGCACCGTATCAATTTTTGATTATCGTTCGCGGCGAAACGCTGTACTACTACGTCAACGGACAGCTCGCGGGGTCGATGCCTGATTCCGAAATCGACGGCACCATTGGCAGCGCCGTTGTCAATTTTGAACCGCTGGGAACAAGCTGCACCTTCCGCGATACGTGGGTTTGGGAATGGGAATAGGTTAGAACTGCTAGATAAAAATCCAGCGCGGCTCAATCTTACGTATATAATTTACAGATGAGCCTCGCGCCATCATGGGCGAAGCATCCGTTTTACCAACTTATCACGCCGTATCGTCGCAAAAGGTGGTTCTTTGGAGCGCATTGAGGCAGCTATCCTACGCACGGTTTTGTACGCCGACGTCTTCAACTTCCCGATGACGGCGCAAGAAATCCACCATTTTCTCATCCATCCAGAACCGACCCGCCTTGAAGACATCGAGGCTTTTCTCTGTACGCCCGGCCCGCTCCGTGAACTGCTTGACGAGGAGCACGGCTACTTCGTTTGCGCCGGACGCGCTGACCTGATTCATACACGCATCGAACGTGAACGGGCATCACAAACGCTGTGGCCGTTGGCACGGCGTTATGGGATGTGGCTGTCGCGTTTGCCATTCGTGCGGATGGTCGCGCTGACGGGTGCGCTGGCGGTACGAAATGCCGCCGCCGATGACGATGACCTTGATTTTCTGGTGGTCACTACGCCGGGTCGAGTATGGGTGGCGCGGGCATTTTCGATTGTACTGGTACGCTTGGGACGGCTGCGTGGCGTGGAAATTTGCCCGAACTATGTCCTCGCTGTCGACGCACTGCGCCAGGAACGTCAAGACCTGTTCATCGCCCATGAGGTCGCGCAGATGGTTCCAATTTATGGGCGCGACCTGTATGAACAAATGCGCGCCGCTAACGAATGGGTGCTGCTGCATCTGCCCAATGCGGACGGCGCGTTCTATGATGAGCATGAAGGCAGTGTCGGCGGCGGTTGGAACGCCTTCAAGCGGCTGGTCGAATCGCTGCTCGGCGGCGGTATCGGTGACAAGCTCGAAGCGTGGGAGTATCGCCGCAAGCTGCAACGCTTCGCTACCGAGATGCAGAAACCGCACGCCGATGCGCGCTTAGACGAGAGCCACGTCAAAGGACATTTCAACGATTATGGTCATCCGGTACTGCGAAAGTACCGCGAACGCCTGCGCCAATACGGCCTCATCGACGCGACACCAAAGGAGCTGTCCGCGATTGGCGACTAGTTGATCTGTTCCATCCAACCCTGTTCAGAGCGATACCAAACCGCACGCGGCGGGCCGTCCATATCGACGATCCGCACCGGCCCGGAAACGACCATCCAAGGCATGTCGATCATATGGGCTGGACGCGCTTCGATGTTAGCGACGGGCGCGCTGCCCTGCGGTGTCAGTGGCAGCAGCCAGCGCTCACCTATCGCGTTCGACACCCAAACTGAATCGCCCATTCCAACTGCATTAATAACGAACTGCCCTGCGAATGTTGTATCCGCCCACATCACATAAACGGTATGATCCGTGAAGCGGAATGTAATCAGTGTGGCTTCGTCGTTGGTGAAGCGCTCGACGGTATTCGCCCCTGCGAAGCGCTCAATCACCTGTTGATAGGCGCGGAACGCTGGCCGCCGCGAGCCATTGCCGCGCACCAGACCCCACGGTTCGCTGACACCGAGAGTAAAATGGTTGTCATACAATCGGTACACGGCAAGGCGATCTACATCTGCGGCGAGTGCTGTCGCGCTGGCCTGCACAATATAGTTCGCCTGCTGTTCGAGATTGATGGCGAACGGCGCTTCGAACTCTGCCAGCGGGTCGAGATGTGGGCTGGCGTTAAACTCGCTCAACCAGATTTCTTTTCTACCCTGCCCCGCTTGCAATAATAAGGTGTGGTTCGCCCGAATGATCGGCCATACGCTGCTGGTCGTGTAGTAAATGTGAATACACACACCGTCGAAGTACCAGTTATTTTCCTCGCGGTCTGGGTCGAGAGCGATGGTTTGCAGCAAGCGTCGCAAATACGGTTCGCGTTCACCGTTGCGATCCGGCCACCAAGCCAAGCCGCCGATCAACACCATCGCATCAGGGTCAACTTCGTGAATGGTCAGGTAAGCGACGCGCAGCATCTTGGCGTAATCTTCTACTTCGCCTTGAAACTCAACCACACCCTCGCCGTGCCGAACATCCGGCTCGTTCATGATTATCCAGTGGTGGATGCCAAGCTGACTGTAGTGTGTGACTAAACGGCGCACGAACACACCGTAGAAATTGCCGGGATCGTCATAAGGCAGATCGATACCATCTGGCACAGCGCCCGGTGAACCTGAAGGTGACGCCCATATGGCAGTTCCTTTGATAAGCCCGACGATTTGACGATTAGCAATTGCAGCCGCGTCGAGATATTCCTGCGGGATAGCAGCCGTGATGAACTCGTCCGGCCCATTTGGCTGAAACTCGTACCACGCAAAGATCATCCGATCCCACGACGCGCCAAGTGTAACCGCGTCTTCGGGGCGATAGTAAGCTTCTACAACGCCAAACGTGCGGTCAATCTCGGCGGCGGCAGCGTTAGCCGGAGCTGTCGTATCTTGAGCATAAACCGGAGCAATCACGCACAGACAGATCAGCAGTAAAAGAACTTGCCAGTGTGATGACATATTTTGTTGAAGTACCCACAATTAAATTATGTTACGGTAGTCGAGGAATAATACAAAAGACCCGATCACACTGCAAGCTAATCGCAGTAGGATCGGGTCTTTATGGTTCACAATTCGGTCAAACTAGAGACTAGCCGCCCATCACCGTTGCGAGGCTGTCGCAGGCCGGGCAGCTTTGATCGGGACGGAACATCGCATAGCCGCCCATCGGGTCTGTCGCCGTATAAAACGGGAAATCGACATTCCAGACGATCATCAGGCGAACATGGCCGCTCTGTGCAGCCAGCGCAGCCGCTTCGGCCAGCCATGAAGCATGTTCAGCGACGGATGTATTCGCCGCCCAACCAAAGTTCGACGGCAGAGGCGAGTCATAACCATCAGGTGACAGGTAGCCAAGCTCTGTGAAGCACACAGGCTTGCCGCCAAATGGGTTATAGCCACGCGCCAGCATCGAGCTAAAGAAGTAGGTCGGATAACCGCCGCGCGGGTCACCGCCGCCCGCGCTCGGTGGGATGATACCTTCGTTGTAGTGCAAGCCAACGCAGTCCATGTAACTGGCCGCACCCGCTGCTGCCATCTGCTGCATGAACACATCGTCGTTACAGCCACCGCTTCCACAGCCGCCCGCACCAAAGAAGCCGGTAGGCGCAGGCGCGGCGCTGACGACAATTGTGCTGCCATTAGCAGACTTGATGGAGTTATAGGCCGCAGCCAACATTTGTGTGTAGGTCGCGCCGTTGATCGTCGCTGCCGGCCACTCGCGGTCAATATTCGGCTCGTTCCAGACTTCAATTGCGTCTGCTCCGAGACCGGCCACACCACCGAGATAACCCGCGAATTGGTTGATGTAATCCGAGTAGTTGCCCATTTGGTCGCGGTGACCGCGCACACTGAGCAAAATCTTGAAGCCTGAGCCGTGCGCCGTCTGGATCAAACCAGCCGTTTCGCCAGCGTCATCGCCAAGATTGTAGTCAACCTGCTGCTTAACCCACGTCATACGGGCGCGGCGCATCAAGTTAAACGTGCCGAGGCTCATCTCCAGTGCGTGTCCGCCAAGCTCAAAGCCGCCTGTGGCCGCTGAACCTGCGACTGGGGGTGGCAAGCTGCCATCGGGCGCTGCCGGGGCCGCTGCTGGTGCAGACGCACCCTCGATACGGTCACATACAGCCACCGTTTGAATGTCGTAGCTCACCCGCGCCTGAAACTGCTGGTTACGTAAGCTGGTCAATGTAAAGACCCACCCGAAATACACGGGGCGTCCGGTGTTGGGATCATCCAGATCAACGCAGCTATCGATGCCAGTCACAAACTCTGCCTGCGACCACTCATAGTTCATGACTTGAGTTAGATCGACAGAGCGTTCTTCCTCAATCGCATCCCGCGCCGCTGAATAAGCCCGCCAAAACGGGTCATTCGGTGTCGCGGTTGGGTCTTG
>JACMMD010001052.1 GCA_014379235.1 Anaerolineae bacterium | reverse complement strand
GTTCACCAGAAATTCACGTAGATAACCTTCGCCGCGCTGCACGTAGATATGCGTCAAGTCCGGCGCGTATGGCCCGCCCTGTCCATAGAGCGTATGACAGCCGATGCAGCCGTTATCGCGCCACACGCCATAACCGACGGCCACATCCGGCGGAACATCAACCGCCGTCAGCGCATCAAAGCTCACCGCTGCGATCAGCAAAACGGCGGCCAGCAGCGCCGCGAAAAAGAACCAGCGCGCCTCACGCATTGGCTAATACGCCTAACAACGCCGCCAGCGCATAAATTATCGCGGCCATCAACAACAGCAGTGTACCCATGACCGCGATGCGCCACAGAATGCCGGACAGAAAAGCTCTATCGCGCACGTTATTTCCCTTGCGCCATGACAATCAGAGCAAGAAATATAAAGATGCCCAACCCGATTATCGCAAACGCCACCAACGATGTCATAAAGAATCTGCGGTGATCGGCGCTCATAAACGTTCGTCTGAGGCTAACCGCCTCTGGTTTGCCCGAAACCGCCTTAGACATCAAAACGCGGATGAACTCCTCGCGCACGTAGCTGTCCGCGAGCGTTCGCAGTGCGTCGCGTTCTTCGGCTTCGTCTGTAAGTTCCATCGCCAGCGCGATGACTTCGGGATCGTCTTCCAAATCGCGGTTTTGTTGCAGCGCTCGACCTAACGCCCGAACCGCATAGACCCGATACTGCTCGCGTTGATACTGCCACGCCAACTGCACAAACGTCGCCGCTGAAACGTGCAAACTCTCACTGAGCGCATCCGTGTCGAAACGATAATCATAGGCGAGGTTCAGATAGTGGCGCTGCGCCAGCTTTAGAGCCTCGGTTTGCAGCCGCGAATCGATCAGCAAATCAGCCACCACAGCGCGACGCAGCAAATCCCTGACCAGCGCTTTGTTATCCTTCTCATTGGCTTTCAACGCCTGCTGCGAGACATTCTCTAAATAGCGAACGAGCATCGTCAGCAGCCGGTCACGCAGTTCCAGATTCACCCAGATGACGGCCCGTTCGGTTTCCGTAGCCTTCAAATACGCGCCGACCAGTTGATCGTAAAGCTGTACGACCTCTTTCTCCAACCGAGTCATAGCCTTCGGTTCGCGCTGGTCAGTCGCTTCGTGGCGCAGTTTGCGTAGGTGTTGCAGCAGCGTTGACAGATCAGTTTGAGCGCTCACGGCAAGGCACTCCCGATTGCGATTCTATATGAAGCCTCGAATGGATTATAGCCGCCAGCTACTTTCCAGCAACAAAGATTGTTTGTGATGCGAGTTCGCTACGTTGACGGCTCTACCGCTCAACCGCTATACTTGCCCTCAGTTGAGCGTACAGTTACGCGAGGATACAAACATGGCAGAGACAACCCCACCCGCGATTGCCCCGGACTTGCTGGAAATGCTGCGCTGCCCCGTCGCGGTGCATTACACCGACAAAGGCAGCGACCCCGGACGGCTGGAACTGGTCAAAGATTATTGGCTGGTAAGCGCGGATTCCGGCTACAAGTACCCCATTCGCAACGGCATCCCCGTAATGCTGGTCGAAGAGGGCGAAAAGTGGAAAGACACCGCAGCAGACGCGCTGCCTGTTCCGCCGCCAGACGAAGCCTAATCCATAAGATTACTGTAGGGGCACGATGCATCGTGCCCCTACGAATTTCTTATCACAATAAATTGCCCCGATTTACCGACGATGTTATACTGCCTACAATAAGTTCTGCGCGGGCAAAAGCGAAAAAGAAATAGGCAACGGCGACGATGGCTGAATTTACTCCCCACGAAGCACCGGCACGCGAGGTTCGTTCGCTCCCAGTGGCGGTTCCCGCCAAACTCATCGGGCGTGACGCGACTCTGGCGGAAATTTATGCCCATCTCAAAGATAATAATCCCGTTCACCTATACGGTATGTCGGGCATTGGCAAGAGCGCGCTGGCGGCCACGCTGGCCAGCGCCTATACACAGCAGCCGGGGGGTGTCCTGTGGCTGAATGTGGACGATGCGCCGCTTGAACAACTGCTGGTGCGCGTGGGGCGCGCCTATCAAGTGACGGAGATCACCCGCAGCAATAATCCCGTCAGCGTCATCGGCACAGTGGCGCGCACGTTGGCGCAGCATAAACCGCTGATCGTGCTGGACGGCAAGATCGACTACAACGTGGCGGCAGAATTCGTCAACAAAGCGGCGCTGCGACTGCCCGTACTGATTATCACCAAAGACCAGATGGTCGATGATACGTGGAAGTCGATGGAGATTGACCGCCTGCGCGCTCATCACTCGACTGAATTGCTGGTTTACGCTTCCGGCATTCCAAGCTCGTCGGAAATCGAATCGTTGGCTGAAGAACTCGACGACATCCCTTACGCGCTGGTGGTGGCCGCTGGCAGCATCCGCGCTAACAAAACCGCGCCCGCCGATTTTCTCAAGGC
>JACMMD010001051.1 GCA_014379235.1 Anaerolineae bacterium | reverse complement strand
GCGTCGTCATAGTCGTTGTACCAACTGGCGTAGTCGATCAGGTGGGTCATCATGAGCAGCATCCAGCCCGTCGCGTGAGCGTAGACGGTATGGACGCGGCCTATCGCGCCGCTGGCGATGATCTCTTTGACCTTGCGGTAATGCTCTCCGTAGCGGTGCTGGTGGCTGACGACGGATTTCACTTCCGCGTCGCGCAGCAGCTTCATCATTTCCAGCGCTTCGTTGGTCGAGGTGGCGACAGGCTTCTCGTAGGCGATGAGCTTCACGCCAGCATCGACGCCTGCTTGAATGAGCGGCAGACGGATATGCGGCAGCGTACAGAAGCAGAAAATATCCGGCTTCGTGTTGGCCAGCATATCGGCGGCGTCGGTGCTGGTGAAGGTGTCACCGAACTTTTGGCCGGCGGCTTCGGCACGAGCGGAGTCGATGTCGCATAGGCCGACGATCTTGAAGCGCGGATTGGCCGCGAAGGCGGCGGCGTGGTGCATCCCGCGCTTGCCGAGACCTGCGATGGCTACTGTATAAACGGTGTCGCTGCTCATCGCGCTCTGTCTTCCCATGCGCGAACGACATCAATCACGTAGTCGATTTCGGACTGCTCAAGTTCGGGGAACATGGGCAGCGAGATCACACTGGCGGCGGATTTTTCGGTGAGGGGCAGCGGCGTACTAAGCTGTGCTTCTTTGCCCCAAGGGAAACCTTCTTGCTGGTGGATCGAGATGGGGTAGTGCGTTTTGGCATCGACGCCGTTGTCGTTGAGATACTTTAGCATCAGGTCGCGTTCTTCCGGCGTGGTGGTTTCGATGATGTAGAGATGGAAAACGTGACGATAGCCGGGTTTTTGAGTCGGCAGCTTGAAGCTGGTGCCCTGCAAACCGATGGTGTACATGGCGGCGATTTCGCGGCGGCGGTCACTCCACTCGGTGATGTGCTTGAGTTTGACGCTGAGAACGGCGGCGTGAATTTCGTCGAGGCGGCTATTATAGCCCATGCTGTGATGCGAACGCTTGAACGAGCCGTGATTTCGCAGCGCCTTGATACGGGCTACGATGTCGTCGCGGTTGGTGATGATCGCGCCGCCGTCGCCAAACGTGCCGAGATTCTTCTGAATGATGAAGCTGGTACAAACCGCGTCACTGAGTTCACCGATAGCGAAATCGGGGCCGTGCGCGTCAACCGCTTGCGCGTTGTCCTCGATGACGAACAGGTTGTGACGTTTGGCGATTTCGGAGATGGCGCGCATGTCTGCCATTTGACCGTAGAGATGCACAGGCACAATCGCCTTAGTGCGCGGGGTGATGGCGGCTTCGATCTTGCTCACGTCGATGAGCGCGGTATCAGCTTCCATTTCCACGAAGACGGCCTTCGCGCCGACGAACCAGATGGCCTCGGCAGTAGCGAAAAACGTGCTTGAAGTAGTGATGATCTCATCGCCGGGGCCGATGCCCAGCGCGAGAAACACCAGCCACAGCGCATCCGTGCCGGAGTTGCAACCGATACCGTGCTTCATGTTGGCGTATCCGGCCAGTTCTTTTTCGAAACGGACGCCTACGGGGCCGAGAACATATTCGCCGCTTTCGAGTACGCCTTGAATCGCGGCATCGATGTCCGCCTTGAGGTTGTGATACTGGCGCACATGACCGTAAAATTTAACTTGCATCTTCTCTGCTGCTGCCACTTTTAGCATCCTTCCAAGTTAGTTAGCTGACCTTACTTACCATAATAACGTATTTCACGGCGCTTGGCGAAACGGAATAACCAAAACAGGAAAAAGCATATCACAAGGGTACAAAGGGACAAAGGAACAAGGAAAAGCCTTTGAATATTACGAAAGGCGAAGGGGTAAAATGAGGCGTGGGATTAATAAGAGGGGAGTGAAGGCGTTCATGAGCAAAGGTTATCGAACGATAGAGACAAAGGAACTTAGTCGGATTTATGCTGACCCCAAATATTTCGAGTTTGCTGTTGCCATATTTCATTGGCTTATCCCACAACTCTATGAGGAACTCAAAGATGAATTGGTTGGTGCGGAACTAGAAGTTATTCAAGGCGGATATATTGGAGCATATCCTATTCTAGGCTTGTACTATGAGAAGGCTAGGATTGATCCTGACAGGAGTTTAGATGATCTTGTTGAGGCTACTGCTACACGGCTGCTTCAAGAGAGACCCGCGATTGAGTTAACAATGTTTATGGCTAGAGATGGCATCGACTGGAAAGCAAAAACCGCGCAAATCATGGCGTAGAATGAACGGCGCAAAATATAGCCGCGAATATTGGAGATTCAAACGTGCCTGTTATTCGACACAATCCTGACAAACTTTATCCGCAATATCAAAGCTACAGCCATGCGATTGAGGTGATTCCCGGTTCGCGGCTGCTGATTATCAGCGGACTCAACGGCTACTTACAAGACGGCAAAACGATGCCTGAATTGTTCGAGGAGCAGGCGGAATTGATCTGGCAGCACATGGGCGCGATTCTCGAATCGGCGGGGATGACGTACACGAATATCATTTCGCTGCGATTCTATCTGGCCAGCCCCGAATACGACGAGCCGAACGTCCGACTGCGAAAAAAGTATCTGGGCGATCATCAAGCGGCGCTGACGGTGGTGTGTGCCCAACTGCTTGATCCGTGCTGGAAGGTCGAGATTGAGGCGATGGCGGCGGAGTAGCGGAAAGTACAGAGTACCGAGTTCTGAGTGCTGAGTAGTGAAGAAGGTTCGAGGTACGAGGTTCGAGATAAAGGGACAAGTCACCCGTACCATTCGCACTTGCAAAGCAAAATGCCCGCAGTTACGCGGGCATTCCAGTTTGCTATTTTATTGGAGCGAAAGCTAGAACTTCAGCTTGCTCGCCCAGTCGTCGATCTGCTTGTTGGCTTCTTCTTTGGCGATGCCGTAGCGTTCTTGAATACGCCCTGACAGTTTGTCACGTTCGCCCTTGGCCACTTCCAGATCGTCGTCGGTCAGGTCGCCCCACTGCTTGCGGGCTTCGCCCTGAACTTGCTTCCACTTGCCTGCCATCTGATCCCAAATGCCGTTGTCAGCCATTTTGACTGTTGCCTCTCATATTGGATACGGTAGGTTGTTGCATATCTCCAGTAAACCCGACTTTGGTAAGTAGAGCCTGAAAATTATGTGAGAATAATATATGTTTCTGTATTGGTATCTAAGATAACCCCTCCCTAAATCCCTCCCCGCAAGCGAGGAGGGACTTCCAGAGGTGTTTAACGGTAGTCGATGACGAGTGACCAGTCGGCATCAAGAGTGCCGTTGAAGCTGACTTCATTGAGATCAGCCTGCATCGAACGCGGCGAGACACTGCTCACGGATGCGCCGGGGGGCAGGGTGATATGGACGTTCAACTCGGCGGATGGTGCTCCGGCCTGCTGCTGAATGGTCAGTTGGTAGCGGCTGCCGCCATCCGCCGCTGGCATGATAACCAAGGCGGGCAGCGTGTACTCGAACGAGACGAGACGGCTATCCTCAGTGGGGACGATCAAAAATGTGCCGATGCCAGTATAAGCGCCTTCACGCCATGCGTCGATTTTGGCGCGCTGTCCGTGTCGTCCGATAGGCATCCATTCACCGGGAACGGGATGCACGTCATAGCCCTGCATCGCGCTTCCGGGCGTGAAGAAAACGCGAATGTAATCCCAATAGCAGCCCCACATGCGTAGATCATAAGTATCCGGCCCGCGTGTGGTGATGCCTGCGTGGTGATAGGCGCACAGGCGGTAATTGACATTCTCGTTGGTGTTGACGTAGTTAAGATCGAGGCTGGCAGAGGGCGCGGCGGCATCGGTTAAATCGACGCTGTAGATGATAGTTTGCTCGACGCGAGGCGTGACTTTGTTATAGCCCAGATTGCTATCGACCACCATCAGGTAATCGCCTATCGGAGTGAGCAGCGCGCCATCCCAACCACGCGCCGCGAAATAGACGGCGATGTTGGGATCGGTGGCGTAAATCATGATGTCGCGCTGGTGCAGCATTTCGCGCAATGCCGATACTAATCGCGGCAGCGAACGCGGCTGAAGGTTATCAATAAGGCCGTTCGCCAGATCACTAGCGAACTCGACCAGAAAATCTTTGCGCTCGGAATCGCTAGAGGACACGTCCGCATCTTCTCCCCATGCCTGTCGCAGCCGATCAAGAGCGTTGTCGGCGTTGAACGGTTCGCCAGCGACTTCGAGCGGCGGCAGATAGCGCGCCAGCGTTTCGATGGCAGTCATGTTGACGGTGATTAATCCGTCGGGCATGGGCACGAAGTTATCTTGAACGTAAAAATCGAGCGCTTGCTGTGCTGTCGTGCGATGATCTGGCGACCAATTGGCATCACGGAACAACCATTTGGGCAGCCCCATATAAACTCCCATCGGCATGGGGGTAGGGGGATGCTGATCCCACGTATCGTTGTTGTCGGCGCTGTAGCTGTTGTCGAGTTCCCACGTCAGCAGTCCATCCTCGACGGTGATTTCGACGTAAGCAGTGGTGAAACCGCCCGTTGCGCGCAGTTCGTCCGTATTATTGAAGACCACCAGCCAACGAGCGCCATCGTGCAGCATGTCATTGAGCGGCAGATTGGTGGCCATATCGAGCAGCAGCAGCGCGCCATCACCCGCTTCGGCGTATTCTTGAAACGCAGGGCTGACGTTGGCACAGGGGGCGCTGCTCTGTAGACGGGCGACGACGGTTTGAAGTTCGGCCTGCTGTCCGGCTGAGGGCCAAGCGTCACGCAGGGCGGTGATGTCGATGCCGGATTCGGCGCTATCTGCATTAGCGGTTTGCGCGGCGATCAAGAGCGGGCCGGTGATGGTCGAGAAGTTTTCGCCCGTAATGGCGGCTGCTCCGGCGATATCCACCAGACGGGCGGCGGCGCAGCCATCTCCACCTGCGAGCGTCAAGAGCGGCGAAAACAGCCGGGCCTCAGCCGCGAGACGTCCGGCGGCAGCACTAACCCGGCTCACCGAAGGCGAGAGCGCGGCTGCATCCGGTGCGGCTGCTAAGGCGCGAACTTCGGATAGGGCGTTGGAGAACTCCAAGTAGGCCAAGCCGACGGTGACTGCTTTGACCACGATCAGCAGCAGCAATACAAGCGCAATTCGTCCAGCCCAGACGCGCCATGAAGCTGCTTTCGGTTTTGTCGCGGGAAACCTGTTTGCGCTCGCGCTTGCCGTATTTTTCATTCGTTTGTCATTCGCCCATGGTTGAAAACGTCATTGAAGTGGGCAGATGATACACTTAGAAAGAGTACAGGTCTACTCGAAAACATTGATCGCTCCGGTACGGGCGACACATGTGTCGCCTATACATGTTGTCCTAATTGTGAGGTCGTTATGTTCCCGTTGACTAACCCGCTTACCAGCCGCATCTTGACGCCGGTCAAGCGCGCCCACGCCGAAACCTATTTGCTGCTGACGCTGTTGGGTTTCGCGGCATCGGTGGTGCTGACGCGTTGGTTTCTGCAACTCACCGGCTATCCACAGCTTGGCGGTGGCAATCTGCACATCGCGCACGTTTTATGGGGTGGTTTGCTGCTGTTCGTGGCCGCGTTGATGCCGTTGATCTATGCGAACCGTTGGGTTTTCCACGTGAGCGCGGTTGTGAGCGGCGTCGGTGTCGGGCTGTTCATCGACGAGGTGGGCAAGTTCATCACGCAGAACAACGATTATTTCGACCCGCTGGCCGCACCGATCATTTACGCGTTTTTCCTGATGACGGTCTTTCTCTATCTGCAAGTTCGCCGCCCGCCTGTGGAAGATCGACGTACTGAAATGTACGGTGTGCTGGATGCGCTGATGGAAGTGCTTGACCATGACCTTGACCCGCAGGAGCGTATCGCATTGGAAGCGCGTTTGCGGCGGGTCGCGTATCTCGGTGAACAAGACGAATACGCTCAATTAGCCGAGTCGCTGCTGGCGTTTCTGAAAAGTAATACGGTCAAAGTCGATGAAGCGCCGGGCCGTTGGGAGCGATTCTTAGTGCGCTTCCACGCCCTTGAAGATCGCTGGTTTCGGCGCGGGCTGCACCGTGCGCTGTTGATCGTCGGTCTGGGATTTGTGGGATTAGGCGCGACAATAAATCTCGTGCTGCTGGTGTGGGCGATGACTTCGCCGGAACTGATGCAAGAGGTCGCGTCGATTGTGCTTGCCAGTCAGCCGACGATTGACAACGCCAATGGGCTGTTGTGGTTCATGGTGCGTTTGGTGCTGGAAGGCGTGGTCGGGTTGAGTCTGGTGATCGGCGCGGGGCTGCTGATGGTGCGACGGGATGATTTTGCCTGTCGGCTGGGCGGCGCGGGGCTAATTTTATCGCTGACGACGGTGACGCTGGTACTGTTTTATTATGACCAGTTCGCGGCGGTGAGCTTTACGCTGTTTCAGTTTGTGCTGCTGCTGGGTGTGGCGCGTTATCAGCATCGCTATCTCATGCCGAAAGCAGCGCAGTTTGAGGCGGAAGTGTTGACGGCGGTGGATTAGCGGTCAGCGCGCCGAGTACGGCGTTTCAGCTAAGGAAAAGCTTAACGCAGGGACGCAGAGGGTCAGGGATACAGGTAAGAAAAAGCATATCACAAGGGTACAAAGGGACAAGGATACAAGGAAAAGAAAGAGTTGATTTAGGGAAAGAGGGAAGCAATTTAGGAATTTAGGCAAATAATGGAATTGCGGAATAAGTGGGTAGGGGCACAGCATTCCGTGCCCCTACGGATATTGGACTAGCCAATCGATTCTTGTGTGGCTTGTGGTGTGGTCGTATCCGCGCCGCTTGTATCGACGCCAACCGCTTCCACCGTCGGGATAATCACTTCCGGTGTGGCTTCGCTAATCGGTGCGGCGCTGTCTACGGCGGTGCTGTCTTCTTCCGTCGGCGCGGGGCTGCCAGTGAAGGGTACGGCAAGCTGTTCCTCAGCGTAAACCGCACCGCTCACTAGATCGACCACGCGCAAACGCAGGCGCACAACGCGACCCGTTCCCGGCTCGACAGGCGCAACTGAACCTTGTCCCGTCGATGGAATCCAGAGGTTCTGGCGCGGCAGTTCGACCACGACAGCCGTACCGTCGGCCAACACCTGTTCAAAGGTAATGCTGGCGGTGGCGGGACGGTTGCTGACTTCCCATGCTACTGCGAGACGGGCATCGCCGCTGGTGAGCGCTTCGGGGTCAATGCTCTGATCGGGCGAGGTGAAAGCTTCAATTGTGGCGGGGGTGTCGGTGTCAGCGTATGGGATGGTGAGGATTCGCTGCTCCAATACCGATGACCCCTCATCGACGATCAACAGACGATAGGTCGGTGGGCCGAAGTTCAACGGATGCTGAACGTTAATCACCCGTGTACCTACTCCCGGTAGTTCAGCATCGCCCGCGTTGAGCAGCGATACCCAACCATCGAGCTGGTAGGCTTCGAGCAGAATGCGGTAATTTTCGGTGACGCCAACGGTGTTCCATGCCAGTGTTGCCGACGTTTGGCCGGCCTCAGCATCGGAAACCGTGATGGTGTCCAGATCGGCGGCGAAGGTGACGATGGTCGGCGGCGGCTCAAACTGGGCCAGCGCCGCGTTCACCGACACGAATAACAAAAGCGTAACGAGAAATAAGCGAATGTGTGCTTTTTGCATCGGTTATCTATCCTGTTGGGTTGTTGCTCTCGCGCTGACAACCGATTCTAACACATCCAAGCGATTCGTGTTCCCACCTTTATGCCGACGACTATTAAGCTGTCAGCCTTTAGCGATCAGCTTGTCAGCATTTCAGCTAAGAAAAAGCCTATCACAAGGGTACAAAGGGTCAAAGGTACAAGGGAAAAATCAAAATCTTTTCTTTGTACCTTTAGCAGCCTTCGGACTGTATTTGAACGGGCGACCCATGATTATGTGCAGGACAAGGTTCAGGGTTTGAGCGGGTCGCCCCTACAGGATTTGCCATTATTGACCGAGGCTTACTAAAACAAGTGATCGGTGATGTTTCGGGCAAGGGCGACTCATGCGTCGCCCCTACAAAATGTACTCAAGGGCTAACGGCTAACGGCAGGGTGAAGGCGAACATCGAGCCTTTACCTTCGGTGCTTTCGGCGCGAACTCTGCCTTGATGGGCCTCAACAAGCTGGCGCACGATGGCCAGCCCTAAACCCGCGCCGCCTGTCGAACGGGCACGGGAAGCGTCGGCACGGTAGAAGCGCTCGAAGACATAGGGTAGATGTTCGGCGCTGATGCCGCTGCCCGTATCGAGTACGCGAACTTCGATGTGCGGCCCATCTGTGTCGGTGTTGACGACCCGCGCTTGAACTGAGATGCGACCCATCGGCTGCGTGTGGGCGATAGCGTTATTCAGCAGGTTTCGCAGTACCTGACCGACGCGCTCGGCATCGGCATAAACGTCGGGCAGATGCGGCGGCACGTCGATTGTCACCGCGAGATTCTTGCTTTCCGCTATTGGTTGCAACGCGATGACTGCTTGCCCGACCAACTCAGCGACGGCCACGGGCTGGCGGGCTAGGCGTAGCTGGCCCGCTTCGGCTAAGGCGAGTTCTTGCAGATCGTCCACAAGGCGCGTCAGCAGCATGGCCTCTTCATGCAGCGAGGCGATGATTTCCGGCGTAGGGCGGGCGATGCCATCTTGCAGCGCTTCGAGATAGCCGCGAATGTTCGACAGGGGAGTACGCAGTTCGTGAGCCACGTCGTTGACCATGTTGCGGCGCAGAGTTTCAATGCGCGTCAGTCCGTCGGCCATGGCGTTGAAGGCGTGGGCCAACGTGCCGATTTCGTCTTGGCTTTGCACCGATACACGCTGGCTAAGATCGCCTTTTTCCATCTGACGGGCGGCACTGGTCAAGGCTTCGAGCGGGCTGACCATGCGTCGCGTGAGGAAGATCGTCAGCAGCAGCATAGCGATTCCGGCGGTAATCACCGCGACCAGCAGCGAACGATTGACCGATTCGATGACCATATCTTGGCCGCCGTCGATGCCTTGAATCAACAATCGCCCGACGGGCAGCGCTGGCGCTGCTATCATCGCTGGCTGATTAAAGAATGGGGCATCAGTAATTTGCAGCGTTTCGCCGTTGGGGCCAAGGCGCACCATGTAGACTTCACGGCGCTCGCTTGAACTGCCGATCAGCACATCGCTGCTTTGCCACATCACATCCCCGCTGGCAGAGTGCCCTATCTGTACCGGAGCGGGAACGGACATTTCCCCATCTGCGACGACTGCTTCATCACTACTGAAATTGATGCCCAGCAGCGCCATTAAACCGTCTGAGGGTGATGATTCAAGCGCCGGGACTGTTTCCGCAAACGGAGCCGCGTGTGCCGCCTGATCCGGTGCAGGAACCGTATCTCGAAAGCTTGCAAAGGGTGACATCTGTTCCGGCGAAAACGCTATACCCGCCGACGCGACTAACTGCCCTTTATCGTCCATGAGCAGGATACGATCTCCGGTGACTGCGCCGATTTGCTGTATGAGCGGTTCAACGCCCTCCCAACTGTCGGCTTCGGTGTAAAAATTGGTCAGCAGCATATTAAAGCGCTCGGCTTTGGTGGTATCGTCGTAGGCAATCCAGCGTTCGAATTCGGTGGTGGTCGTCTGGCTGGCGAACAAGGCTACCGCGCCGATAGCCACGCTCAACACGATGACCATCATAAGCAGTAGGCGCAGGCGCAGGCTGTGAATCATCACAACTCCTCGGCGAACTTGTAGCCGATACCGTATACGGTTTGGATATACGTCGGCTGCGTCGGGTTGGGTTCGATCTTTTTGCGAAGGTTCATCACATGTACGTCTACTGTGCGTTCCATGCCTTCGTAATCGAAGCCGAAAGCGCGCTCTAAAAGCTCGAAGCGGCTGAACACACGCCCCGGCTCACGGATGAGCGTTTCCAACAGCTTGAACTCTTTGAGCGTCAGCACCACCAGCGAACTATTCAGGCGCACTTCATGGCGCGTAAAGTTCACGTTCAGTCCGCGACAGTGAAGCTCGGTAGGGCCTTTCGGCACATCTTTTTCGATGCGGCGCAGCACGGCTCGAACCCGCGCCACGACTTCACGCGGGCTGAACGGCTTGGTGATGTAATCGTCCGCGCCGAGATCGAGACCGAGCAGCTTATCGGCCTCAGTGGTGCGGGCGGTCAGCATGATAATGGGCACGTCAGACTCTGCGCGCAAGATGCGGCAAATATCTAAGCCGTCGACGTGCGGCAGCATCAAGTCCAGCACGATCAGGGTCGGCTGCTGCTGGCGGGCCATCTCCAATGCCTGTGAACCTGTGTGCGCGACGATTGCTCGATAACCGTCACTTTCGAGATAGAGGCGGATCAATTCGGCGGTTTTTTTGTCGTCATCGACGACGAGGATTTTACGGTTCAACGGTGCGCTTTCTCAAGGTTCGTTATGTACAATGCTGCTATGCTAATACCATATCAAAAAGCCATGAGGTTCTGATGAAGAAGTTACGGGTATTCATCTGCCAATGAGTCGTCTCCAGAATCATCGACTAACGATCATCGCTGCGGCGGGGTTGGTGGCGGTGGTCGTGCTGTTGTGGCTGCCGTTCGGCATCAAAGTCAGTGGATTGACCGAAGAATGGGATGTGTTTGTCAGCTTCGATAAGGGCATCAAATACGGCTTTCTCACGTTAACCAGCTATCAACGTATGCGCCCATTCACGGTAACGCCCCATGCTATCGCCTACTGGTTGAACCCGAATTCGTTTGTGGGCTTCAATTTGCTGCAAATGCTGTTCTTTGTGTGCAAAGGCACGTTCTTGTATCTGCTGGTGCGGCGCTTGCTGCCGGGTGAGAGGGCGCTGGCTTTCGTGGCCGCCGTGCTGGTGATTATCTATCCAGCGGACGAAGGCATGTTCACGTTCCGCACCATTCATATTCACGCCGCCGTTGGCGCGCTGCTGCTGGCGGTGTATCTGCTGGTACGCTATTGGGAACGGCCACGTTTACTGACTCTGGTCGGGATGTGGCTGGCGACGCTGGTGAGTGTTGGCAGCTATGAGGTCGGTTTTCCGTTGGTATTGAGTGCGCCGCTGGTACTGGTATGCCTCGAACGCAAGATCAACCGGCGCGTGATATGGGTATCGCTGTTGTGGTACATCGCGCCGCTGCTGGCGCTGGTCTATATGCTGCTGGCGTTCACTCAAGCCGGAGACACATACACTTATCAGGCGTGGGTGTTGTCGCATAACGGGGTCGATCAAGGCCGACTTTTAGAATCCGTCGCTAGCAGCATCGTCACGCTGTACCGCCGCCACCTCGTCGATGGTTGGTTGGAAGCGCTGCGCCAAATCGACCTAAGCTCGATATTTACGTACCTGTCTGTCATCGCAGCCGCCATGAGCGCGTTGATTGTGTGGCTTCACCTACGTCCCACGTCCGACGCATTCACTAAACGGCGGCGATATATCGCGCTGATCGTGATCGGACTGGTAGTGATGGAGTTGGGGCATCTCGTTTTTCTGGCGACACCTTATCGCCCGATTACATGGCGAGTCTACTTTTTCTCGGCCATCGGCGGCGCGTTGACAATGGCGGCCCTATGCGCGCTGTTGAGCAGCTTTACGCCTGTGCGTATTCGCTCCGCGATTTACAGCGTTGTGGCAGGCGTGGTGATCGCGCTGGCCAGCGTTCATGCCTTCAATCAACACGCTCATTTTGTGGAACTGGCGCTCGATCAGCAGCGTTTGTTGGCAGGCATTATCGAGCAAGCGCCGCGTATTCAGCCGGACGGAGATAACCAACGGCTGATTGTGATGGTCGATGAAACGGGGCGTTATCGCAACGAGTGGTCATTGGGCGGCAGCGAGTTTTTGCGCGACAGCCTGCAATATCTGTATCAAGATTACAAGCTCGACGCTTTTATGTGTTATCCCGATTACACGCTTGAGGGCGGGCAGTGGCTGCCGGGTTACTGCGAATTTGGCCCGGATGAAGTGTCGATGACTTATCTCGATGGAAGCAGCAGTCTGCCATATGCTTATGAGCGGGTAGTGATGCTGTCCTATGATGACGAAAACGGCGTTCGTCTGCTGGAAAGCATTCCGGCGTATTATGCGGTAGATTCAGTGGCGGCGGGATATAACCCTGATAGATTGGTCGATGCCGATGCGCCGCCACCGCCGCGAGCGCTAACGGTATTTGAGCATTGGCCAATGGAGCAAACGACCTCATGAAAGTTCCATTCAATAATCTAAAACCGCTGCACGCGCTGTTGGCAGATGAACTCGAAGCGGCGGTACAGCGCGTGTTGGCCAGCGGTTGGTTCATTCTCGGCCCGGAACTCGAAGCGTTTGAGCAAGCGTTCGCGGACTATCATGGCGTGGCTCATGCCATCGGTGTGGCCAACGGCACGGACGCGATTGAACTCGCGCTGCGGGTGGCGGACATCGGGCGAGGCGATGAAGTTATCACCGTTGCACATACGGCGGTAGCGACAGTGTGCGCGATAGAGCAGACGGGTGCTCGTCCGGTGCTGGTAGACATCGACCCGACGACGTATACGATGAATCCGGCGGCGGCTGAAGCGGCCATCACGCCGCGAACGAAGGCCATCATCCCCGTGCATCTCTATGGCCAACCAGCGGATTTAGATGCACTTACGGACATCGCGGCGCGTCATAATTTGCTGCTGATCGAGGACTGCGCGCAGGCTCACGGCGCGAAACTCAACGACAAACGTGTTGGCACGATGGGCACGATGGGCGCGTTCAGCTTTTATCCGACGAAAAATCTCGGCGCGTATGGCGACGGCGGCGCGATCATCACCAACGACTCGCAGCTTGCCGAACGCCTGCGCCGACTGCGAACTTACGGGCAGTCGTCGCGCTATATCCATGCGGAGCGCGGCATCAACAGCCGACTCGATGAGATGCAAGCGGCGATTTTGGCGGTCAAACTGGCGCATTTGGACGAACATAATTCGGAGCGCCGCGAACTGGCGCGGTTGTATAACGAGACGCTTTCGGGCGTGACTATTCCGGTGGAACGGGCGAACGCTTACCACGTGTATCATTTGTACGTTGTGCGCCATCGTCAGCGCGATGAATTGATGCTGGCGATGCAAAAGCAGGGTATTGGTACGCTGGTGCATTACCCTGTGCCCGTGCATTATCAGCAGGCCTATGCCGATCTTGGCTATCCGGCGGGCAGTTTGCCCGAAACGGAAAAGGCGGCGGCGGAGATCGTGTCGCTGCCGCTGTACGTTGGACTGCCACCCTCTGATGTGGAAACGGTGGCTCGTGCGGTCAATGAATGGACGAATGTGACGGAAGTGGGCTTCGAGGAATGACGTTCAACAATTACCGCGATGCACTACGGGGGACGCGGGCGCTCATCACAGGCGGTATGGGCTTCATCGGCAGCAATCTGGCGCTGGCACTGGTGGACTGCGGCGTTCATGTGACTATCGCGGACGCGATGATTCCCGGCTATGGCGGCAACCTGTTCAACATCGAGTCGATTCGAGATCAGGTGACGGTGAATTTCTGCGACATCCGCGATGTGAACGCCATGAATTATCTGGTGGCGCGGCAAGATTTTATCTTTCACCTCGCGGGGCAGGTCGATCACATTCTGAGTCTGACAGACCCTTTCCCTGATATTGACATGAATATCAAGGGAACAGCCGTTATCATGGAAGCCTGCAAGCAGCATAATCCACAGGCACGGGTGATTTATACAGGCACACGCGGCCAATATGGCGCGGCGGTTTCGCTGCCTGTCAACGAGGACGCGCCGACGCATCCACGCGGCATCTACGAAATATCGAACCTCGCGGCGGAGAAGATCATTCAAGTGTACGACGATGTACACGGTATTCGCTCGGTGCTGCTGCGGCTGACCAACATCTACGGCCCACGCGCACAGATGCAGCACTCGCGTTACGGCGTTGTCAACTGGTTTGTACGGCTGGCGATTGATGGTGCGACGATGAAAGTGTTCGGGGACGGCCTTATCAAGCGCGATTTTCTGTACATCGCGGATTGTGTTGAAGCGATGCTGATGTGCGCGGTTGATGAGCGGGCGTATGGTCAAGTGCTGAACGTCGGCATCGACAATCCGATGAACTTTCTCGAACTGGCGGAAGCGCTGGTGAAAGTGTGCGAGGGCAGTCGTTGGGAGTACGCGCCGTTTTCGGCGGAACGCAAGGCACAAGAACCGGGCGATTTCTACTCGGACATCAGCAAGATTCGTGGGCTGACCGGTTGGCAGCCGCGCACATCGCTTGAAGATGGTCTGGCGCAAACGGTGGCTTTTTACCGCGAAAACAAGCAGCATTACTGGTAGCCGACGATGAAGGGACAGCAAGCTGGCATCGGGCGCAATGTCGTATTGAGCGATGATACCATCATGGGGTATCACGTTCGCATCGGCAACAACGTCACGATCTATCCCGGCGTTACTATCGGCGATGACTGCACAATCTTCGATGGGGCGGTGATTGGCCGTCCGCCGAAGTCCACAGGTACTATGACTCGTCCGGTGGACAGCGGCCTGAAAACGCTCGTCATTGGCGCGGGCAGTGTAATCGGCGCGAACGCGGTTTTGTACACCGGAACCAGCATCGGGGTAGGGGCGTTAGTGGGTGATCTAGCGTCTATCCGCGAAGGGTGCAGCGTCGGTGACGGTGCAGTGATCGGGCGCGGTGTGCTGGTGATGTATGACACCAGCGTCGGAGCGCGCAGTCGTGTGATTGACGGCGCGATTCTGACGGGTAACATGACCATTGAAGAAGATGTATTCATTGGCCCCGGTGTGAACAGCGTCAATGACAACGATGTTTATTTGAAGCGCTTCGGTCTGCAACCGTTTGAGGTTCAGGGGCCGCTGATACGACGTTTCGCATTGATCGGCACCGGCGCGAACCTCGCCGCCGGAGTCGAGATCGGTATGGGCGCGGTGGTCGCACCGAGCGCGATGGTTACGCATGATGTGGCCGCATGGTCAGTGGTGGCAGGCGTTCCGGCGAAGCTGGTTCGTATGATTGAGGACGAACAACGCCGCCGCATTTTAGCGCAATTCAACTTGCCAGATGTGGACGATACCCAATGAGTTTTGTTTCAATTGTCGTGCCTGTTTACAACAACGCCGCCAGCCTGCCCGACCTGCTGGCGAAGTTTCATGAATTGGCGGCGCGTAACTCCGCTGATACGTTCGAATACGTGTTTGTGGATGATGGCTCGTTTGATGAGTCGTTGGCGGTGCTGGAAACGCTGGCTACCGCCGAATCGTGTGTGCGTATTATCAAGCTGTCGCGCAACTTCGGCTCGAACGCGGCGCTGCTGGCCGGATTGAGCCACACGAAGGGCGAAGCAGTCGCCGCTATCGCCGCCGACCTGCAAGACCCACCGGAACTGATGCACGATATGCTGGCTCAATGGCGCGATGGGCGCAAGGTGGTGCTGGCAGCGCGTGAAGGGCGCGATGACCCCGGCCTGACGACGCTCATGGCCGATACGTTCTATAAGCTGTTCCGGCGTTTCGCCATCAAGACGATGCCCCCACGCGGCTTTGATTTCTTCTTGATTGATCGACAGGTGTGCGACCTGATCGGCGGCATACAAGAGAATAACGCCTATCTCATGGGCTTGATTCTGTGGCTCGGCTTTGACCCTGCCGTGATCTACTATCATCGCCGTGAACGCGAGAAACGCTATGGACGTTCGATGTGGACGTTCGCCAAGAAGTTCAAATACTTCGTGGATTCGTTCGTGGC
>JACMMD010001050.1 GCA_014379235.1 Anaerolineae bacterium | reverse complement strand
AGTTCGTAGAGCGTCGTCGCGCCGTAGTTCGTAACCATAACTTCGCGTATTTCTTGCACCATGAACGGCGGCCAATCCGGCGGAATCTGCGGCATTGTCACCGAGGCTTCGGCGGGCACTTCAACCACCAGCCGCATATGAAAAGGCTCACCGATCAACGGCGTGTAATTGTCCGTCTCGAAACGCGCTCCTACCGCTTCAAATACAGGTGTTGGGCCGGGTAAGGTCAGTGTCACGTCTTGCGCCTGTGCCGTTGACAAGCAAAGCAAAAGTATCAGTAGGGGCACGATATATCGTGCCCTTGCCTGTCGAGTGAACCACATCAAATCAAAACCCACCCCCATCCTCATCGACGCAAACGCTGTTGGCGTCGTTGAAAGAAACTCGTGAGCGCCCGCACATAATCACCATTGACGGGCATATCGATACGATCAACCTGCGCCCGCGTCAGCGCGAGTTCACGCATCTGTCGAAATAGAGACGTTTGCTCGCGGAAGCGCTTTTGCCAGCCAGCCGCCGCCGTATCCACCCATTCCGTCTGCCCGGTTTCGGCATCGCGTAACTGCACCATGCCCACTTCCGGCCATTCTTGTTCAAGCGGATCGCTGAGAACCAGCGCGACCACATCGTGGCGAAAACTCGTCACCATCAAATCGCGCTCATAGGCTTTGTTATCGACCAGAAAGTCAGAAATCAAGAACACAATCGAGCGCCGCCGCAGCGATTGATTGACCATTTGCAGCGCCAACGAAATATCCGTACCCGTGTGAGCAGGTTCTACAGCCAACAAATCGCGGATGAGGCGTAAGACGTGTGTACGTCCCTTGCGCGGTGGGATCAGCAGTTCAACCTGATCGCTGAACACCAACAGCCCGACTTTATCATTGTTGGTGATCGCCGCATACGCCAGCACTGCGCCGATTTCCGCCGCAAGGTCGCGCTTCTGGCGGTTGACTGTCCCAAACAACGACGATGCGCTGGCATCCATCACCAGCATCACGGTTAGTTCGCGTTCTTCGGTGTAGCGCTTGATGAACGGCTCACCCGTCCGCGCCGTCACATTCCAATCGATGTCGCGCACATCGTCGCCGGGTTCATAGGCGCGTACCGTATCGAACGCCATGCCGCGCCCTTTGAACACTGCATGATAGGCACCTGCGAACACGTCATTCACCAGCCGCCGCGTCCGTAATTCAATCAGCCGGATAGCGCGCAGTGTTTCGGCAGTGAGGACACCGCCGCTCCCACCGTTAGCCGTCATCAGGGCACTTGTACCCGGCTCAAAATCTGGTGGATGATATGCGCGGGCGATACATTTTCCGCTTCGGCCTCGAACGATACCACCAAGCGATGGCGCATCACGTCCGGCGCGATTTGCTTCACATCTTCCGGCGTTACATAAGCGCGACCACGCAAGAAAGCATGTGCTTTCGCCGCCTTAATCAGGTTGACCGTTGCGCGTGGCGAAGCGCCATATTCCAGCAGCGGCGCGAGGTCTTTCATGCCGCTTGCCGCTGGGTCTCGCGTAGCGAAAATGATGTCGAGGATATATTCCTTGATCTTGTCATCGACATAAATGCTCGTGACGACTGACCGCGCATGACGAATTGCGTCCGGCCCAATAACAGGCGCGGGTGACGCAGGGCGTTCGCCGGACATGCGCTCCATAATTTCGCGTTCTTCGGCTCGTGACGGATAGCCAACGATCACTTTGAGCATGAAACGGTCTAACTGCGCTTCTGGCAGCGGATATGTGCCTTCCTGCTCAATGGGGTTCTGCGTTGCCAACACGAGGAATGGATCTTGCAATGGATGAGTCTGGTCGCCAAGCGTGACCTGCCGTTCTTCCATCGCCTCCAGCAGCGCCGATTGAACCTTCGCTGGAGCGCGGTTGATCTCGTCCGCCAGCACAATATTGCTGAATATCGGGCCGGGTCGCGGCGTAAATTCACCCGTGCGCGGATTATAGATTTGTGTACCGATCAAGTCTGCGGGCAGCAAATCGGGCGTGAACTGAATACGCTGGAACTGCACATTGATCGTCGAGGCGAGTGTTCGCACGGCCAGCGTTTTCGCCAATCCCGGCACACCTTCGATCAAGATATGCCCGTTGGCTAACAGCGCCACCATCAAGCGGTTCACCAGCCGCTCTTGCCCGACGATAACGTTGCCGATCTCGGACAAAACCGCTTGAATAAAACCGGACTCGCGCTGAATACGTTCGTTTAGCTGTTGTATAGAACTCATAATTTCCTGCATGTCGTAAAAACGCGAACATTGTACCGCATTCTAGCGCCGAATCTAGACATCGTACATCGAGCGTATGGCGCTGCTCATCTCGGATTAGACTTCCGATAGGGTCAGGAGTGGGTATAATTACCCTACCATACCGTGAGGCATTCCGCCCAAGCGGGACGCAACCGGCGTTCATTTGGAGGCAGTGTGTTTACCAATCCTCGAACTCGAAGCATCTTAATCTATGCCTTCATCGGCTTGATGATTATCGCTATCTTTCTGGGAGTCAGCAGCGGCGGCTCGGATTCCAGCGGCATGAAGTTCAGCGACCTCGTGCGCTCGATTCAGAACGGCGAAGTGGCCAGCATTCGCGTCGTTGGTAATGAACTGCTCGTCACATTCAACAACAATGCCCGCGCCACCACCAACAAAAGCCCCGAAGGTACAGCGCAAGAACAACTCGCACAGCTTGGCATCAGCGACGCACAACTGGAAAATATTGATTGGGAGTTCCAGCAGCCAAGCAACTGGCCGGCCATCGGCTTTAGTGTCATCACGACTCTGCTGCCGATTCTGCTCATCGGCGGGCTGATCTTCTTCATGCTCCGCCAAGCGCAGGGCACGAACAATCAAGCACTGTCGTTCGGCAAAAGCCGTGCGCGTATGTTCAGCGGAGACCGCCCTACTGTCACCTTTGAAGATGTCGCCGGAGCAGACGAAGCCAAGCAAGAACTTGTTGAAGTGGTCGAGTTTCTCAAAGAGCCGGAGAAGTTCATTCAGCTTGGGGCGCGTATTCCGAAGGGTGTTTTGCTCGTCGGTAGTCCCGGCACAGGCAAAACGCTGCTGTCGAAGGCTGTCGCAGGCGAGGCCGGCGTGCCCTTCTTTAGCATTTCCGGCTCGGAATTTGTCGAGATGTTCGTCGGCGTAGGTGCATCTCGTGTCCGCGACCTGTTCGATCAGGCCAAGCGCCACAGCCCGTGCATCATCTTCGTTGATGAGATTGACGCGGTTGGTCGTCAGCGCGGTGCAGGACTCGGCGGTAGCCATGACGAACGCGAACAAACGCTCAATCAGATTCTAGTCGAAATGGACGGCTTCGACACCGACACCAATGTCATCGTGTTAGCAGCCACTAACCGACCTGACATCCTTGACCCTGCGCTGCTGCGACCCGGACGTTTTGACCGCCGCGTGGTGCTAGATCGCCCCGACGTGCGTGGACGCGAGTCGATCATCAAGGTACATGTGAAGGGCAAGCCATTAGCATCCGATGTTGACCTCAAGACGCTGGCCAAAGCCACTCCCGGCTTTGTCGGTGCTGATTTGGAGAACATGGTCAACGAGGCAGCGATCTTGGCTGCCCGCAAGAACAAAAAGACCGTCAGCGAACATGATTTTCACGAAGCAATCGAGCGTATTTTGCTGGGGCCAGAGCGTCGCAGCCGTGTCATCAACAAGGAAGAACAGCGCATCACCGCCTACCACGAGGCCGGTCATGCCGTCATCGGTCACCTGCTGCCCAACAGCGATCCCGTCCGTAAAGTGACCATCATCCCGCGTGGCATGAGCGGCGGCTCGACGTTGTTTCTGCCAGAAGAAGAGCTGTCATATGTCAGTCGTTCGCGCATGAAAGACATGATCGTAGTCGCGCTTGGTGGGCGCGCCGCCGAAGAGATCGTTTT
>JACMMD010000110.1 GCA_014379235.1 Anaerolineae bacterium | reverse complement strand
TTCCGCGCCGCCGCTGCCAGCGACACCTGTGCCGCCCCCACCGACGGTGATTATCCCGCCGACAGCGGTGGTTATCCCGATAGCAACGGCCATGCCCACGCTTATCGCGCCGCCGACGATCATCGTCATTCCCACGACGGTAGTTGTGCCGACGACGATTATTCTGCCAACGGTGACGCCAATGGGCATTACGGTCAACGGCAGCGCACGGGTCAACGCACCGGATGGCGACATGGATGTGCGTCTTGAACCGCGCATGGACGCTGAGGTCAATGCTGATTTGACCAACGGCGACATTGTTCGTGTGTTAGGTGGCCCGGAAAGTGCCGATAATTTCGTGTGGTGGCTGGTGCGCGGCCCCGACGGCGAAGAAGGTTGGGTCATCGAGGACACCAACGGCGAAGGCATTGTGCCTGCATAATATGTTCGCAAGCGTAGGGGCACCCGACAAACACAATTTCACGGGTTGCCCCTACAGCACAAATAGCCCCTTTCGCATAAAATTGAAAGAGTCTCACAGATGCAAGGAAAATGAATTTGCATACCCAAACCCCAGTTGTGCGATCAATATCATGGCGTTTAGTTATTCCTCAATCTGTCGTCTTAGGCTTACTGATCCTATTGAGCGTACTACTGTTTTGGAAACAATATAGATTCAATTCCGTTGCACTCGGCGCACTCATTTATCTGACATATTCATATGGTTCTCGGTGGTTGTTATTAAAAGATCATCGTCAGGGAATGGTTCTCACAGGTCAACGAAACTATGAGGCGGCTATCGAAGCGTTTAAGAAGAGTTACGATTTCTTCTCTAAAAACGTTTGGATTGATCGCTATCGTTCTCTGACGATGATGACACCCGCAAGCCAATCGTATCGGGAAATGGCACTTATCAATATTGCCTATTGCTATGTTCAGCTAAACAATTATGAACAAGCGAAGGCTTACTATCAGCGTACTCTACGAGAGTTTCCTGATAGCTCTATGGCGCAAGCAGGTTTGAATTATGTTGAGTCGATAAATACAAACTCCTAGCCTACGTATTGTGGCTGCGGCAGAAATTTGATAATGATTCGCTCCACTTGTCCAGCGACTTCGTGGACGACAGCTTGGGCGATTTCAGCTATACCTTACTTCGGGATATAGGCGTTTAGCTCACCGCACCGACCACTTTTCCTCAGAAATGCCAGCCCGCAGGTTTTCCCATCGCGCCAGCGTAAACAGAAAATCCGACAAGCGATTCAGATACGGAATGATGCTTCCACCAATAGCCTCATGTTCGCCCAGCGTCACCGCCAAGCGTTCAGCGCGGCGACAGACTGTTCGCGCCACTTGCAGATGCGCTGCCGCCGGAGAGCCGCCCGGCAAAATAAACTGCTTGAGCGGCGGCAGTTCGGCGGTGATCTCGTCGATGGCATCTTCCAGCCACTGTGCCGAGTTCGCATCCAACCGCACGATATGACTGCTGGCAGCGTCGAGCGGCGTCGCCAGATCAGCGCCGAGATAAAACAACTGATTTTGTACGCGCTCTAGCCATTGGTCTCCCTGAGACGTTGGTTGGAAGGCGCGCACCACTCCCAGCAGCGAGTTCAATTCGTCCACTGTGCCATAGGTTTCGATACGGAGATGCGCTTTGGATACGCGCCCGCCAGAGAACAGCGACGTTGTACCGTCATCGCCTGTTTTAGTATAGATTTTCAAACCGCCGTTTTTCCTTTCTTGATTGCAAAATCAGAACACTTGTACTATAATTCTGCTATTGATTACCCATCATAGCGACATGGTGGTACAATTTCAAATAGGATCAAATATGGTAATGGAAGACCTCATGTTCGACGGCATGAATGAACTCGAAAAAGACGCAGGCGACGACGACGGCCCTAAGGTAGATAAGAAGTCTAACAAGGGCAAGATGGGCGGCAGCAAAGCCAGTAAAAAAGCCGACCTTGGGGATGGCAGTCAGAAAGAGGGCACAGGGCGCATGAAGGCGCTCGAAGCCACGCTCACCGACCTGACCAAACGCTTCGGTGAAGGCACGATTGTCCGGCTTGGTGACGCTACGCACTTGGCCATCGAAGCGCTGCCGACAGGTTCACTGACGGTGGACATCGCGCTTGGCGTGGGCGGTATTCCGCGTGGACGTATCGTTGAAATCTATGGCCCGGAAAGCTCCGGTAAAACGACCCTGTGCCTACACGCGATTGCAGAGGCACAAAAACGCGGCGGTCTGTGTGCCTTCGTGGACATGGAACACGCGCTCGACCCCGTTTATGCGGAACGCACCATCGGTGTCGATGTTGACTCGCTGTATATCTCGCAGCCAGATACTGCTGAACAAGCGCTCGAAATTGTCGAAGCGCTGGTGCGCTCCGGCGCGCTGGATGTGGTGGTGCTGGACAGCGTGGCCGCGCTCGTTCCCCGTGCTGAAATCGAAGGCGAGATGGGCGACAGCCACGTCGGTTTGCAAGCGCGCCTCATGAGCCAAGCGCTGCGTAAGCTCTCCGGCGCGATCAAGCAGTCGAATGTAAGTGTCATATTCACCAATCAGTTAAGAGAGAAGATAGGCGTGATGTTTGGGAGTCCGGAAACGACGACGGGCGGGCGCGCATTGAAGTTCTACGCCAGCGTTCGTCTGGACATCCGCCG
>JACMMD010001049.1 GCA_014379235.1 Anaerolineae bacterium | reverse complement strand
TTTCCAATGCTACGAAGTCGATGAGAAGTTCTCCCAAACTCACGACGGACATGGCGGTTTAGCTCCTAGCATTTAGCAATCAGCCAAGAGAGTAACACGAAGGCCCGAGCGAAGCGAGTTATAAGGTTCGAGTGAAAAGCCGGAGTAGGGGCGTTCAACTGAACGCCCGACTTGATTGCAACTAGGGAATTTATTCCCGGCTAGAGAACAATGGTTTTGACTCATCACTCGTACCTTATTGCTTAAAGCTGATGGCTGACAAGCTGAAATGCTGATCGCACTAATTTAACCACCGTTTATCTCTACAACCACGTGAGTTTCTAACCATTTTTGTATATTTCCGAACTTTCTGCATGACCCGCGTTACGCATCTTTCCCTGAACCGCGCAAGATTCCGCTTAATCGCCCGAACGCGGCGCTGCCTGTTCGTGAAAGTTTCCACTTAATCGCCTGCGTGGAAATCACCGCATAAGCCCCCGTATCATTTGTCCAATACTTCACGATCCTCGAGAGAAAAATAAAAACCTATGAGCCAGCGTCCCTTGATCCTCATTTTGACTGCACTTCTTAGCCTGTTGGCCGTCCTGCCTGTGACGGCACAGGATGATTTTCCCGTCACCATTGAACACAAGTTTGGCAGCACCATCATCACCGAAGCGCCGCAGCGAGTAATCTCCATCGGCTTTACCGAGCATGATGCGCTGATCGCGCTTGGCGTGATGCCTGTCGCGGTTCGCTACTGGTATGGCGACGAAACCGACGCGATCTTCGCATGGGCAGAAGATGAAGCACAAGCGATAGCTGGTGAGCAGCCGATTGTGCTGAACATGGCTTACGGCACGCTGAATTACGAAGCCATTCTGGCGCTGAACCCCGATCTCATCACAGCCGTGGATTCCGGCATCACACAGGATGAGTACGACGCGCTATCACAGATTGCGCCCGTGATCGCCCAGTCCGACGAGTACATTGATTTCGGGACACCGTGGCAGGATATTACCCTACGGCTGGGCGCGGCGGTTGGCAAATCGGCAGAGGCCCAAACGCTGGTGAGCGAACTCGAAGAGCTGTTCGCACAGGCGCGTGAACAAAACCCCCAATTCGCGGGGCAAAACGTCGCCGTCGCTTACAGCTATGACGATGGCCACAGCTTTGGTTTCTACACCGATCAAGATATTCGCGGACGCTTTTTCGCGCAGCTTGACTTTGTCGTCCCCGCTCAACTGGTCGAAATCGCAGGCGAGAGTTTTTACGCAGACCTCAGCGCCGAACGGGTTGATCTGCTCGATCAAGATTTGCTGATATTTACCGGAATGCAGTTCGTCGAGGGCGGGGGCGAAGAAGTCGAGTCCGACGCGCTCATCGGCCAGCTTGATGTCGTGCGAGACGGGCGCGTCGTTTATATCCCCGAAGCCTATGATGATGCGCTCCAGTTCAGCAGCGTCTTGAGTCTAGAATATGCGCTTGAGGGCATTGTGCCGGAAGTTCAAGCGGCGATAGGCACAAACGCCGCTATCCAAGAATCTCAATGTGCGGACGGTTTGCGCCCTGTCACCGACGCAGCGGGCGTGGACGTGTGTGTGCCGGAAGATCCGCAGCGCGTAATGGCGTTGATGGAGTCCGATCTGGACGCACTGCTGGCATTAGGCATCACCCCTATCGCCACCACCAACGGACGCGGCCAGCCGACTCCGCCGCGCTATCTGATGGATGAACTCGAAGGTACGGACATCGAAATCGTCGGCAGCTTCTACTCGCCAAACGTCGAGTCGGTGCTGGCGCTCGCGCCCGATCTGATTCTCATGGGCGGCTTCGATGACGAGGCCGTGCTGGAACAGCTTCGCGCCATCGCGCCTGTCGTCAACACCTTCGCCTTTGGCGAATCATGGCAGTCACACTTTACCCGAGTGGCGGAAGTCGTCAACAAGCAGGCAGAGGCCGAGTCCTTCCTCGCGCACTACGCCGAACGCGCCGAAGCCGTTCGTGCTGCATTAGCCGATAATGCCGAAGCCCAAGTCAGCATCGTTCGCTGGAATCCTAATGGGCCGGGCATCATGCTGCGCGATGCGTTTTCCAGCCGTGTACTTGCCGACATCGGCCTCGTGCGCCCCGAAAATCAGCAGGGCGAAGGCATCGGGCATACACCGCCGCTCAGTCTCGAAGACCTCGGCCAGATCGACGCCGATTGGCTGTTCATCGGCACGTTGGCCGCAGAGGGTGACGCGGTAGATGTGATGAATGACGCGCTCGAAAATCCGCTGTATCAGGCGCTCGGAGCCGTGCAGAATGAGCATGTCGTGTTTATGGACGGCTCACTGTGGACGAGCATCGGCGGGCCATTGGCCGCGCTCGAAGTGCTGGACGATGTAGCGGCGGCCATGGCATTGCTGCCCGAAGCGACAGAAGCGGCGTAAGCAAGTGAAGTAGGGGCACGGCATGCAGTGCCCCTACCGTAAGTAAGGAATCCAATTTGATCGCAGAAACAAATATCCAGACCGCGCAGGCATCCAAATATATAAAGTGGCTGTGCGGGCACTTCAACCACAAAGCGAAAGCGGAGTACGACGATCAGCGCGGCACGGTGCAGTTCGAGTTCGGCCACTGCGAGATGCAAGCGCAGCCGGACTCGTTGTTCATCCGCGTTCAGGCCGACGACGCCGAAGCGTTCGAACGTGTCAAATACGTCGTTGGCGACCATCTCGAACGCTTCGCTAAGAAAGAATCCATCCAAGTCACATGGCTAGATCAGTAGGTACAGTATGATGGCGCAAGCTC
>JACMMD010001048.1 GCA_014379235.1 Anaerolineae bacterium | reverse complement strand
TCAAATTGACGAGCGCATCACTAATCACAAAAGATCGAGAGTGAGTTTTGTGTCGGCATTCTTCCATGCCGCCTCAAACTGTTGCTTGACCAGCATGGCCTGCTGATCTTTTTTCTGCGCCTTGAGCGCTTCCATCAATCCAAAAAGTGAACGGCCATTTCGTCTGTTCTTCTCCAGGACTGTGCGAAATACCTGTTCGGCGCCGGCGTAGTCGCCGCTGCGCATCAACGCGGCCCCCAAAGTTTCCCGCACCGGCAGAAACCACGCCTGCGGTTCGTCATAGGCCATGGAATCCTCAAGTTCGACGGCACTGCGCAGTAGGCTAATCGCGTGCTGCGGATCCGTCTTGAAGGCGAGGCGTGCTGCCAAAACCTTTTCGGCGATCTGCAAGACGTGGCTCGCGCTGTTGAGGCTGAAGTTGGCATCCGCAGGCACAAGTTTCTGTGCGGCGATCAGTGCCGCGTGTTCTGCGGTTGCTTCTTTGGAACGCCCTTTGGCGTCGAACGCCATTCCGCGTGCGAAGTGCCAGAGTGCGGTTGTGCCTGCTAGCCCCTTGTCCGGCGCCTGCAGCTTTTCGATGTCATCCCAGCGATTGAAGCGCACCAGCAAGAGCGGCGAAACCGTCATGAAGCCTTCGAGCATCGGCATTGCTTTTATGTGTGGGCCAACATGCGCTTCAAGCTGCTTTGCGGCGGCGATGGCGGGAACAAACTTGCCGGACATGCTCTCTGCAATCGCGAGGAAATGAAGGTTGTGACTGTAGTACATAGCCGGATAGAAGCCGCCACCGCCGCGCGCTTTCATGTAGGCTTCGTCCACTCGGGCGGCGTATTTATTACTTAGCGCAGCGGCTTCGTGGTCGCCAGTACGCGCGTAAATGTGCGCCGGCATGTGGACCAGATGACCGGCGCCGGGCACGAGTGTGGGAAGTTGGGGCGCATACGCGAGGGCTCGCTCGGGCGTGTTCGAAGCTTCGACGGCGTGGATGTAGTAATGAATTGCGCCGATGTGATTCGGATCGCGCCGGAGCACTGACTCGAGCGTAGCGACGATTTCTTCGGTGCCTTCGGCAGGTTTGCCGTCGGCAGTCCAAAATTTCCATGGCCGCAGGTTCATCGCTGACTCGGCATACAAAGTGGCGGCGTCCAGGTCGTCAGGGTAACGCTTCACCACGTCAGCCATCGCGTTTTTGTAATCCACCGCCAGCTTCTTCAGGTCGGCTTTCGGATCGATTGAATAGCGTGTGACTAACGCATCGAGGTAGGCACGTTCGTGTTCAGAAGCGTGCGCCTTGAGCGACTGGGCTTTGTGCGCAGCTTCAAACGCTGCCTTCTCTCTTTCAGGATCGACGTCGAGATTGATATTTGGTCCCAGCGCCAGCGCGATTCCCCAGTGAGCCATGGCGAGCTTCGGATCCAGTTCGGCAGCGCGTTTGAAAGACCGGATGGCTTCATCGTGATTAAACGCGAAGACGAAGCGGAGCCCTTGATCAAAGAATCTCTGTGCCTCAGCGTTAGTTGTGGAGACCGGATGGTGATGCGAGCCCATGCCCGGCATATGAATGGCTGGTGGCTCCCTGGTATCCTTCTTTGCGTCGTGATGCTGGGGGACAGCAACCGCGCAGAAACTCAGAG
>JACMMD010001047.1 GCA_014379235.1 Anaerolineae bacterium | reverse complement strand
CTTCCGCCTTTTTCGCGCCCGTGACGAGGAACAACACATTGGCGGCGGCGTTCAGCGCGGACGGCGTCAACGTCACGCGCCACGTATCCAACTGTTCGACGTAATTGGCCGACACCCAGCGAACTTCCTCGTTCAGCGCTTCCGTGCCGGGAAACAACGACGCCGTGTGACCATCCTCGCCAATGCCCAGCAGCACCAGATCAAAGCGCGGCTGACGTTCGCTTAACGGACGTGTGCCGCGTAGAAAATAGCTTCGCAGCGACTTTTCATATTCATCGGCGGCGGTCTGCGGATCATACTCGCCGCGAATGCGATAGATGTTGCCCACCGGAATCCGCACGTATTCGAGCAGCGTATCCTTCGCCATTCGGTAGTTGCTGTCGTAATGATCGGGCGCAACGCAGCGCTCATCACCCCAGAAAACGCGCACAAACGACCAGTCGATGTAGCGCGTAAATTCGTCGGTAGCCAGCAGTTCGTACAGCGCTTTGGGCGTTGCGCCGCCGGAGAGCGCGATGCTGAAATGCCCGCGTGTAGACATCGCCGCCTCTGCCACCGAGACGACGTATTCAGCCGCCGCCCGCATCATGGTCAAACCACCAGCGAAAACGCGAATTTCAGCCATTAGTCTTTCTCTCCGAACATGCCATCGCCGTCAACGCCTTCGTCCATATGCCCGCAGCCGGTATGCCAGTCACGCCCATCCAGCGCCAGCATCACGTCCGCCGCTTCCGGCCCCCATGTATTCAGGGGATAGGTTTCGAGCTTAGGCGCTTCTTCGGTCTCCCAGCCTTTGAGTACGGGGTCGATAATCGTCCACGCCATTTCGATCTCGTCGCTGCGAATGAACAGCGCCGGATCGCCGCGCATCGCGTCCAACAGCAAGCGCTCGTAAGCATCGGGCAGCGCTTGGCCGTTCTTCATGTATGTGCTGTAGTGGAATTCCATATCTACCGACTCGGTTTCGTGCGCTGAATCGGGCTTCTTGACCTCAAAACGCAGGTGTACGCCTTCGTCCGGCTGGATGCACAGCGACAGGATATTGGCCGCCATGCTGCTGTTCTGCGCCATGCCGAACAACGACAGCGGCGGACAGCGAAACTGGACGATCACTTCGCTGGTTTTCTCTTTAAGCGCCTTGCCCGAACGTAGATAGAACGGGACGCCCTGCCAGCGCCAATTGTCGATATACAACTTCAACACCGCGAACGTCGCCGTCTGCGAATCCGGCGCGACTTTGTTCTCTTTGCGATAACCTTCATACTGCCCGCGCACCGTGTCCGACAGCGCAATTGGGCGCACCGAACGCAGCACTTTAACCTTCTCGTTACGCAGCGCGTCAGCGTCAACCGAGGCCGGCGGCTCCATACCGATCAGCGTCAAAAGCTGCATCAGGTGATTCTGGAACATATCACGCACTACGCCCGCCGTGTCGTAATAGCCGCCGCGATCTCCCACCGTCACATCTTCCGCGACGGTGATCTGAATGTGATCGACGTAATTGCGATTCCACAGCGGCTCGAAGATGGCATTGGCGAAGCGCATGAACAGGATATTTTGCGCGGTCTCTTTGCCGAGATAATGGTCGATGCGGTAAATCTGGTTCTCGTGAAAAACGGTTTCTAAGACCATATTGAGTTCGTGCGCCGATACCAGATCGCGCCCGAACGGTTTCTCGATGACGATACGCCGCCAGCCGTCTTGTTCCGATGCCATGCCCGACGCGCCAAGATTTTGCGCGATGGGGATATAAAGCTGCGGTGCAACCGAGAGGTAATACAAGCGGTTGGCCGTGCCTTTTTCCAGCGCCGAAAGTTCTTTTTCGAGCTGCTCGAAGTCTTCTTTCTTCTGCACGTCGGAGCTGATGTAAAACACCAACTCCGAAAACGAGGCCCAACCAATTTCAGTATAGGTTTCTTTCGAGAACTGGCGCACATTTTCTTGCAGGTGGGCGCGGAATTCTTCGTGCGAGAACTTGCTGCGCGAGATGCCGACGATGCGAACGCTTTTCGGCAGCCGCCGCTTGCGATGCAGGTTGAACAGCGCCGGAATCAACTTGCGTCGGGTTAAATCGCCCGACGCGCCGAAGATAACGATTGTGATGTTTTCGTCAGCGCTCTGCGCGGCCATAGGCTTTACTCGACTTTCTTGACCGCGTGACCGCCGAACTGGTTACGCATCGCTGCCAGCAGTTTCGCGCCGTAGCTTTCGTCCTGACGGCTGACAAAGCGCATCATCAACGACAGCGTAATCACGGGCGCGGGCACATCCAGATCGATGGCTTCGGCCACCGTCCAGCGACCCTCGCCGCTGTCAGCCACCCATCCACGCAGGTCACTGAGTGATTGATCTTCGGCCAATGCGTTGGCCGTCAGGTCAAGCAGCCACGAGCGAACCACGCTGCCCGTGCGCCACACTTCCGCGATCTGGTGCAGGTCGAGGTCGAATTCTTTCTTGGCGCGCATGATCTCGAAGCCTTCGGCATACGCCTGCATCATGCCGTACTCGATGCCGTTATGCACCATCTTGACGAAATGCCCCGAACCGCTCGGGCCCATACGTCCCCAACCTTCGTTCGCGCCGGGAGCCAGCGTTGACAGCACGGGCCGCAGTTCTTCCACTGCCGCTTCTTCGCCACCGACCATCATGCTGTAGCCTTCGGTGATGCCCCAGATGCCGCCGCTCGTGCCCACGTCCACATAGTTCAGGTTGTGCGGCTTGAGCATTTCGGCGCGGCGAACCGTATCTTTGTAATTGGAGTTGCCACCGTCGATGATCGTATCTCCCGGCGACAGCAGACCGATCAACTGCTCGATGTGCTTCTCGGTGATGTCGCCCGCTGGCAGCATCAGCCAGACGTGGCGCGGCGCGCTGAGTTTGCTGACCACATCTTCCAGAGAAGCAGCGCCAATCGCGCCATCTTCTACCGCTTCCGCGATTGGAGCGGGGCTGCGATTGAAAGCGATGACTTCATGACCGCCGCGTACCATGCGCTTGGCCATATTGAGGCCCATTCTGCCGAGTCCCACCATTGCGATTTGCATCTGCGTTCCCCTGTTGTGTGGTTAATGTCTGCTATATGGGCCTAATTATGCTGTGCTTTGTGTTACGCCACAAATTCATGCAAGAAAGGCGGGCGGGCGACACATGTGTCGCCCCTACAGCCGATTCGATAGGGCCACAGTATCGGGCGAGGCACGCCTCGCCCCTACACAACCTGCCTCGCAGGGGCACGATATATTGTGCCCCTACAAACCACCATTGTAGAGGCCGCCCGTTTTGTCCTTATTTGCTCTATAGCCAGAAATCGAGGCGCTTGCGTTCATCCAGCGACGTGCTGCTGAGAGGCCGCCAATACGCCCGTTTGGCGAGGTCTGGAGCGCGTTCGCGCAGGCGCTCTAACAATAGTCGCGGATATAAGCGGCGTTGGATGTGGCCTTGCGGTTCACGTTGTTTATCGACAACCTTGTCCAGCCACTCGTAACGGCGAACGCGGCGCAGCGAGCAGAACAATGCCCACAATCCGCGCAATCGCAAAAAATACAGCACGGCGCGGGGCACGGCGGTCAAGACGCGCAGGTACATGAGCGGTTCGGCTTCCTGCTTGAGCAGCAGCAGCGTGTTGTAATCGACCTCGACGTTATGTTCGTGTGCCATACGCCGTTGAAGCTGGCGTGTAGAATCCAATACGTCGGCATCGGGAATAGATGGTTCGCGATGGTTCATCCATAACGACCAGCGCCACACTTCCAGAAACTCGGCTAACTCATCGTCGGTGAGTTCGTAAGCATCGAGGCGGTGATGACGGATAAAATCACTCAAATCATCGTGGTAAGAGTCCGGCGGCATGGGGCAAGCGGCCTTTCTAATGACACCCTTCCCCCCGATTCTAAGGCCGAAACTGAAGCAATCAGACCGCGATGGTTAGTTATGTTGCACAGAGTTTATCCAGATCGGCAAAACGAACCGCCGAATGCACAAATGCAAAAAAGCGCGGCACGGGTTTCATAACCATGCCGCGCTCATGTAACTTAGCGGTATTGTATGGAGCAAAGCGCCTAAAACGCCGAGTTCTGGGAGCTAGACGATATCATTTCTAGTCGCGTTTTCACCATATGTATCCGCATCGCCATGATTCAAATGATAGGTATACATGAAGATGCGTTTCGCTAGGTCTGCCCACTCGGCGGCCGGATACAAGCCCCTCTCAGCCGCCGGTATCGTGACATTGGGGTCTACTGCTTTCATCATGGCGCGCAGTTCGAAGATAGCACCTTGGCCACCGCCGCTGGCCGCCAACGTATCCTTCTTCGATTTATAGCCGCCCAGACCTTCAATTTCCTTGCGCTGCTTCTTATCCGGGAATTCGTACTGCGTCAGATAGTCGACACCCTGCGCCATGCCACTCAACCAGAGAACGCGGTTGAGAGAGTCCATCGAATGATCAACTTTGGATACAGGTTGCGTAATCTGGATGCCGGATGCATATACGGGCAGCGTTAGATCATTCAGGCCGGGCACTTTCTTGACGAGCTTCTTCCAGTTAGAGGCATTATTGGCGCTGTAGAAACCCGTTTCCGGTGCGGAAAGCATATTGAACATCGCCGAAAAATCCGTTCGGGCCATAACCGGCGCGATAGTTTTAGCATAGCTGCGTACAACCGGCGCGCCGTTGTTGCCGGCCCCGATTTTCAGATAGGCAATCACTAGCGCCAGCAGCGACTTGAGCTGCGGCGTTATGTTGGGGGTCGCGTTATCGTCGAGTTGCAGCGCAGTAACAGCCGCATCCGCTTGGGCGGGCGCGCCGCCGACGGTGCGTAAAATAAAACCGGGATTCTGCGGAATCAAGGTCTCGTCAAACCCTGTCAGTTCAGAATGTCCCGCGTCCAAGCGGGCATTTTGGCCGCGCGCCGTCGCAAAAATCTGTTCCATAAAGGTGGCGACTGCACCTAAATCGAGGCCAAACGTGGACTGAACTTTGGCTTTGATCGGTTTGTCAGCACCTTCGAGGAATGCGGTTGGCTTTACCTTTGTGCCCGGCAAGGTGCTCACATCCAAGAATTGATTGGCGACGGCATTCGCGCCCATAGCGGTAGTGATCTGATCAATTTCCGCCATCGCCGTCACAAGTTCGTCAAAGCCGGCGAGGTTGTCGTTAAAGGCCTTGGTGACGAATTCAATATTGGACAGTTTAGGGTTCGCAGAGTCGTCTTCGCCTTGAAGTTCAAAGCCGGTTCCGGTGATGATCGGGACACCCTTTTTGAAGCGCTTGCGGCGGCTGGCTTTTTGCATCGCAGAATTCTGTCCCCAGAGCAGTGTTGGCTCCCATGAAAACACGTAAGGGACTTCAAGTTCCATACCCAGCGCACGCTGAACGGCTTCCGCGTCCGCCTCAGTAATCTCAAGTGGTTCGCTCGGCTGAACATGGTTATTCTGCCGTGGCGCTTTTGTACGCTGATTGCTGCCCTGCGCGGAGTTCGTCTGTGTCTGGCGATGTACAGTTGGTACCACGTTCGGGAGTGACGTTATCGTCTGCTCCCCGGACGCATTATCAGCTTCCGCCATTCTGTCGGCCCCCTGTGCCTGTTCAGCGGCGCCTGACTGTCTATTTCGAGCGAGAAGCCTCTGAACGGCGCGATTGCCGATCATGCGCTGTAGCCAGAGCACGTTGCTCGACGTGACGGGGCCAGCGAATTCTGCTCCCATGAAGTGAGAGTCGTCATGGGACGGTTGTGCTTGTTCGTGGGTTCTGGGAGGCGGAGATGCATCTCTGTGTGCTTTAGGCATCGCATTGGGTTGTGGTTTACTGCGTTCAGTCAATGTTGCCCCCTTTGCTTCGACTGATCGAGCTTAGGCACTTTGCATCAGAATGGTGAATGATGCAACGTCTGTAAGGTCACTTGCAATGCAGTATAACATGATTATGAACATCGAGGACACTTAGCATCTGCGGCGCAAAGCATTTCTCATAAATTAAGTCGATAACGCTGCTTTTATCACGGCGTTAGCTAAACGCGAGATCGCTGACGTACAATACATGCCTTCTGGAAAAGTTTTCATCTCGGAATTGTTTATGTACCGTTTTCTGCTCGTCTGCGTGATTCTGCTGGCGTTCTGGCTGCGGCTAGAAAGCCTCGATACGCTGCCCCCCGCCCTCAGCGACGATGAGGCCGTCAACGTCATCGACGCTTTTCACATTGCGCGCACGGGTGTATTTCCGCTCTACGAAGACCCCAACCGCCCCGAACCTCTGTACCGTATCTTTCTCGCTGTTGGCACATCGGTCTTCGGGCAGAGCATATGGGCCTTCCGCTTTGTAACTGTTCTGCTCGGAACGCTAGCCGTTGCGGCGGCGGCATGGGCGGCGGCGGAATGCCTGCACAATCTCGGCCCGCAAAAGCGCCAGCTTGCAGCGCTGGCAGCGGCGGGCGTTCTGGCGGTGGCCATCAGTCATATCACGCTGTCGCGGGCGTTGTATCGCGGCTTGCAGCAGAGCCTATTCATGCTGCTGTACACGGCGCTGCTGATGCGCGGACTGCGGCGCGGCCATTGGCGCGATTTCGCTCTGAGCGGCTTCGCCTTATCCGGCGCGATGTATTCGTATCTGGCGGCGCTGGCAGCGGCGGGCGTTCTGGCGGTGGCCATCAGTCATATTACGCTGTCGCGGGCGCTGTATCGTGGTTTGCAGCAGAGCCTATTCATGCTGCTGTACACGGCGTTACTCATGCGCGGACTGCGGCGCGGTCATTGGCGCGATTTCGCCCTGAGTGGAATCGCCTTATCCGGCGCGATGTATTCGTATCTGGCAGCACTGGCGCTGCCTGCATCATTGGTCGCCGTCGGCTTGAGCCTGCTCTTATTCCAGCGTCATCGCTGGCGCATGTGGCTGCCGCGAATGGTGGTCGCGGGCGTGGTGCTGACGATACTCATGTCGTTTATCATCGTGCTGTTCACGCGCAATCCGGTGATGATTATCGGGCGCGCCGCCGAACTGCGCGAAGGGCAGGGTTCGTTCTTCGAGGTGCAGCGCTTCGAGGCCCTGTTCGCGCACTTCTTCACTCGCGGCGACGACAACCCGCAGTACAACGTCGAGAGCGCGCCGTTTTTGCCGCCCGTGTTTAATGTGCTGTTTGTCGTCGGCGTGGTTGGATTACTGACGCGCTATAAAAAGCCATCTTCGGCGTTGATCGGCGCGCTGTTCGTCCTCAGCGCCCTGCCGGAGATGTCCACCAGCGAGATTCCGCACGGCTTACGCGCATCGGGACAGTTCGCCGTGTTCCCGCTGGTGGTGGCGCTAGGCGTCGGATGGCTGCTGCAAAT
>JACMMD010001046.1 GCA_014379235.1 Anaerolineae bacterium | reverse complement strand
TCATGCGCTCGTATTCTGCGTGTAGATCGGCCACCTGAAATGCCAGATGCGCCGTGCCGGGACGGGTGGTGGTGGTGTCTGTCGCTTCGCCGCGGGGATGCACATGCTCGACTAGTTCGAGCACATGACCGGAGCGTGTCGGCGCGATGCCGTCGATGGTCAACTGCGCCATTTTGAGATGCGCGTCGGGGAAACCGACCTGTACGCTGGTATAGGGTTGGTCGTGAACAGCGGTTTTTACCAGCGACATGCCGATCACATCACGGTAAAACGCTATCGAGCGCTCGATATTCGAGACGGTAAAGCTGAAATGGAAGTAGTTTACGAGTGGCATCGGAACTCCAGAGCGACAGGTAGGGGTAGGTCTCAGACTTGCCCCTACAAACACGGCACTATTGTTATGGATTGTAGACCTGAATGCGCTTGTTGGGGACGCGCTGCGAGAGACGTGTCATGCTGGCGCTGACCTGCTGCGCGACTTCGGTGAGGTCAAGCGTGAGATGCTGGCGCGCTCGATAAATCACGCGCCCGTCGACGATGACGGTATGCACGTCGTTTGGCTGCATATTGTAGACGAGGCTGGCCGTGATGCTATGCAATGGCTGGTGATGCGCGCCGTGTAGATCGAGCAGGATGATGTCGGCTAGATAGCCGGGTTCAATCGCGCCGAGCTGGTCGCCCATGCCAATGACGCGGGCGCTTTCACGGGTAGCGATGTACAGCGCTTCGGGGATGGTCATCACTTCCGGTGTTCCGGCGCGCTCTTTCTGGGTCATGGCCATCAGCCGCAGCGGCTCCCACAAGTTCATCGTGTTGTTGCTGACCGCGCCATCTGTCGCCAGCCCAACTGGGATACCAGCGGCCCGAAATTCAGTCACGGGCGCGAAGCCCATCGCCAGCTTGAGATAGGTTTTGGGCGCATGAGCAATGCCAACGGGGTACTTCGCTAAGATGTCGATGTCTTCGGGCAGCGCGCCGCAAACGTGGGCCAACAGCGAAGCACTATTCGCGTCGAAGATTCCGGTTTGCTCCAACACCTGAATCGGCGTGATGCCGCGCTTGTCGAGGCTGGCGCGAGTTTGCCCCATTGTCTCCGAAACATGGATGTGAATGCCAACGCCGAGTTCGCGGGCCTTTTTCGCGCTGGCGCGTAGGAAATCATCGTCGCAGGTATAGGGAGCGTGTGGGGCCATCCATGCGCGGATACGGCCATCGGCGCCGTTTTGCCAGCGCTGAATGAAGTCCGCCGTCTGGTCGATGGCCGCTTGGCCGCCGCTGCCGAAGATCGCCCAACCGAGCAAGGCGCGAGTTCCGGCGACCTGTACCGCCTGTGCCGCTTGATCCATGTAGAAATAGTGATCCGCTACCGAGGTTACGCCGGCTTCGATCATCTCCGCGAGACCGAGCATCATACCCCAATAGACATCTTCGGCTTGAAGGTTGTTTTCCAGCGGCCACATATAGTCGTTGAACCAGCGCTCAATCGACACGTCTTCGGCCAAACCGCGAAAGATGACCATTGGCACATGGGCATGGGTGTTGATGAGGCCGGGCATGGCCAACATGCCGTGTGCGTCAATGATGTCGTCAAAATCGTCAGGGTTGATTCCGGCGGCTTCATCTGCGGCGTTGGGTCGCAGTGCTTCAATGCGGTTGTCGCGCACGAAAATATCGTAGCCGTGCAAAATGTTGGCCTGCGGGGCGTCCGGTGCGATTTGTAGAATGTTGCAGTTTTGAATCAGCAGCGTTGTCATTATGCGCGCCTCTTCGACAGGGGTTGCGAGAGGCTTGATTGTACAGCGTGTTAGGCTGGCGTCAACGTGGTCGAAGCGTTAGACTGGGGCGCTTACCGCGTCGGCGTAGTAGCGTTTGGCAACGTCACACAAGTGACGGAAACCGAAGGGCTTAATGATGACATGATTCGGCTGTTCGCGGGGCCCTAACATATCGACCTTGTGCGTGTCGGCGGTGGCGACGATGACCGGAATGTGCGCCATGCGCTTGTCAGCGCGGATGTCGTGCAATATTTCTACCCCGTCGGCCAAAGGCAGATGCAAATCCAGCACGATCAAATCGGGCAGTAGGTCGAGAATACGCAGCAGCGCTAACCGACCATCTTGTAAAACTTCAACTTCAAATCCGGCGGACTTCAAAACCTCGCCAATGATGTCCGCGATGTCATCGTTGTCTTCGATTACCAATGCAAGCGGCTGGGGGTTCAATACTCTCGCTGCGACCATTTAACTCTCCTGTTTATAAGGCCATTATAGAGAGTAATATCTCAAAAAATACTATATAGACAGGATTATATAGATAAATTTTAGGGGTGGGCAGAGGGCGGATTGGCAGCGGTACCCGGTACTAGAAGTAGTCGTCTGCGGAGACGATGACGTACTTATTCCAGTTGTCGGTATTGGGACGCAGCAGCACACCCATGCGCTGTAATTGGTCGATGATGCCAAAGGTGAAGTCACGGAACTTGCCTTGATAATTCTTGTAGGCGCTCTGTATGATTCGTAGGGCCTCGTCCTCGACATCGAACGCCACGTACCATTCGAGATAGTTCACCAGCCAATAGCAATCAAAACAGTGAACGTTGGGCGCGTCCCATTCGATTGGCTGCTTGGTGACGGTATGAATCAAACGGATGCCCATGCCGTGAATCATGTACTCCCACTCGTCCCATTCACCGTTGTAGGCGACGTGAGTATACAGGCGGTTGAGGCGGATGAATTCCTGCAAAAAAGCCTCGTCCTCGCTTTCACCATCGGCGGCGGTGCGATGCGAGAAGAAAACCAGATCAGGGCGCAGGTGATTCAACGCTTGCAGCGCGATTTGCTGGCGGTCTACATACTCCCAGATGAGCGAGTACATGGCGGATTGAAGTGTTGTCAGCCGCATGATGTCCATAGATTGCGTTAGCTCCGGCCTTCCGCCTTCAACTCGCGCCAATCGCTGGCCAGTATCGAATACAGCGCGTGGTCAACGTATTTCGTCGTAATCCAATCGGATTGACGCAGCACGCCCTCAAGCTGAAAACCAATGCGCTCGGCAACCGCACGGCTGCGCGTGTTATCGACGGCTGCGCGGATTTCGACGCGGTTCAGTTGCAGTTCGTCGAATAGATATTCGAGCGTGGCGCGGCTGGCGCGAGAGGCCAGCCCATGCCCGACGGCTTCCTCAGTCAGCCAATAGCCGATTTCGCTTTCGCGGGCATCCCAATTGATACCACGACAAGCCATGCCGCCGACAAGCTGACCGTTGAGACAGATGCCCGCGTGAAAGCCGTCGTTGTTGGCGTACTTGTTGAGCATCCGTTGAATCAGGGCTTCGGTGTCTTGAACACTCTGGATTTTGGCCGTCCAGCGCATCCACTGATCGAGACGTTCGCGGTTACGGGTAATCAGCGCGAACATGTCTTCAGCGTGGCGAACTTGAAACAGACGCAGTTCGGCGTCGGGCGGTAAAGGGCAGCGAAACATTGTTATTCTAACTCCGTGATAATTTGCAAGACGCGGGCTTCGGCGTCGGCAATTTGTTGTGTCAGTTCGTTGATGCGCTGCTCGATTGCTTCGAGCCGATCTTGAGCGGTCTCAAGCTGGCGCAGCATTCGCTTACGCAGATCAGCTTCTTGGCCGCTCGGGTTGAGGGCTTGCAGGTTGGCGCGGGCCTGCTCCTGCTGCCCGTACATATTGCCACGTTCGGTCTCCAGCTTGTGGATTTCGGCCTGTGCGCTTTGTTGGAAGGCAAGTTTGTCCAGTAGTTCGGATAAGCGCTCATAAGTTGTGGTGTCGAGGTAGCGATTGTCCATGAAATTCTGCAAGCGCCGATAATCTAGTCTGCGGACTTCTTCACGGCGCTGGGTTCGCCGCCGCATCTGGCGGATGAACTCGGTGCGGGAACGGGCTGCGATGTTCACACGCCAGCGCCACTCAGTCGCGGTTTCCACGTCCGGCGGGCGGGTTTCGAAGAGTTCAGAGGGGGTCGGCCCGACTGGTTTATTGGCCTCGATCAGGATAGTGAGCGGCTTGGCGCTGGTGTTTTCGATGGAATATTTGATGCCCGAAATCTGATATTCGTCAACGATCAGGTAAGCGCCTTTCACGTTTAGCGCAGAGATTTCTGTGCTGATTGCAGTTGGGGATTCGCTGATACGTACTCCCAATTCGACGGCGTAGGGCAGGTAGACTTCGCTGCCGTCTTTGGTGAAAGGCACGATAGCCTCGCCCTCGTAATCGCCATTCTCAACTACCGTCACCGGCCCGCGTTCGAGCGTTAGCCCTGTGCTGTTCTTGAAGCGCAGCGCAGCTACTGGATGCTTGGCGAATTTCGAGCCGTTGTAGAGCAGTTCGCGGCTGTAGCTCACATCCGCGCCGACGATAGGCACAAGCGCCGACTCGCCGCGTTTGACGCTTACTGGTGCGGTGACTTCATACTGGAAAAACTCGCCGGCCTCTTTGCCTGTCGCGGCTGTGGTTTGCGCGGACTGCTGCGCGGCAATTTCGGCACGCAGTGATCTACTGGCGACGATGCCTTCGCTGTGTCCACCACCGAAAAGATTGGCGGCGGCTGGCATTGACCGTTTAGCCATTTGCTGCCCCACCGTGCGATCTTCTTCATCCGCAAGGTCTGCTGACATCAGAAAATCTGGCATATCGGCCAATTCACTATAAGCGGCGTCATACTCTACCGGGCCGGGGGCGACGCGGCTTTCATCTTTTACCGTCGAGCGCTGCGGAATACGCGACGTGTACAGGTCGTAGATGAATGAAATCGGCTGCCCTGCGACCAGCGTGACGTGGATATTCTCCAAATCTTCTTCGAGGCGATTGTCGAACAGTCCCCAGCCTTGCAGCAGCGCTTTGCCCGTCTCGGCATTCTCGTCGGTTTCGGCCACCACGCGATAGCTGACGCGCCACGTCGGGCTAGGGGCGACGTAGTACACGTTCAAGTCATGTTCGCCGGGACTGAGGCGCAGCATCACCGAGCGGCGGCTGTCTTGCGCCATGCTGGTATCCAGAAAATATTGCAGATCACTCTGCGACTGCGCGTCATGGATAGTGAAGCCGCGCAGTCCGCCGAGTTTATACACGCGCACTGAGCCATCGTCAGCCGCCATCGTCACCAGCGAAATGCCGAACGGGTCGCTGGTGAGCATCTGCTCTTTTTGCGGCTCGTCGATGCCGATCATCCGTCCAGTAATGGTTTCCAATGTGCCGGGAGTGATTTCAAACGTCAGGGTGACTTTGCGTCCGCGCAGGTCACGCAGTAGATCGCGGGCGCTGGCCGTGTCTGATAGTCGAATCGAACTGTTGGCGAGGCGGGCGTTGATGTCCATCGGTGTCTGGTAGTGGATGCCAAGCACCTGTCCGCCTGCGTTATCGAAGGCGGTGAGGCTTTTGAGTACGTCGTTGATTTCGTCGTGGCGGAAGGTCAGCGTGACATCTACGCCGCTCACTGCTCCGGCGCGCACGAAGAAGCCAACGCCATGCTTATACAGCACCATCTCGCGGACAGGTAATATCGTCATGGCCGTGTTTTCCCGCTGTTAAATTGGACGCGATCTACTCTGACTATTTATAACGCAAAACAGCAGTCGGGGGAAATATTCTGCGGGTGGGGTAGGACGATATAAGGGCGACCCAGCGGGTCGCCCCTACGAAAGGTTCCACGTTATAGGGGCACGATATATCGTGCCTCTACCGTAGATGCTATCTAGCTGACGTATTCCCAAGAGAAGCCGCCGCCATCTCCAAGCGTAACCTGAATGGCGCGGCCATCGGGCGTGTCGAGGTAGATCACTTCTGTATCACCTTCGGTCAGCGTGGCGCTCTCGGTTTGAACCATGTAGCCCTGTTCGGGCGCAGTGGCCCAACCGATTTGCGTGCGAAGCGCGGCGTCTTGCGTCCACACC
>JACMMD010001045.1 GCA_014379235.1 Anaerolineae bacterium | reverse complement strand
TGCGCGTCAACAACAGTTTCTGGCGCTGGACGTTCGACGGCGATACAAGCGCGCTGGTGGGGCAGTATATCGCTGTGGATGGCACACTCGACCCCGAACCGATCTCGTTCAGCGACGGACGTTTGCCGCATGACCGCTTCGATGATGTGACCGTCTGCAACAATCGAGCGTTTACGCTGTGGGACGCGCGTTGGATTTCGGCGTATGCGTCGAACGCGCTCTCGCTTGAAACCGACAACGTTGAGAATTATCTGCCAACGTCGCGCCCTAATCGTTTGCTGTGCTTCGAGGATAATGTTCGCTTCGAAGACGGCACAATCCCCGCAGCAGCGTACTATCAGGATCAGGCGGGTGATCTTTACGTCTATAGCAGCACAGGTTGGCAGCCCATCGCCAACGAAACGCAGGCGGCGCGCATCATCGAGTTCGACGCCAACCGTCCGGCTTACTGGCATGATCGTCTGTGGCTGCGACGAAACGCTGATAACGTGTGGACGTTCGAGGCTCAAGGGCAAGATGATCGCTGGCAGGCATTGGACTGGCGCACCACCGCCGCCGAAACGTGGGTCACACCGCTGGAAATCTGGCGCACATTGGTGATCGTGGACGGTATCGTTACTGATGATGGTGCAGCCGAAGCAGATCAATATTGGGCGGCGACTCCGGCTGGTATCGCGCTGTTTGAGCGAGCCGAAGAGAGTGGGCAACTTCAGCTTAATCTCGACGCGCTGACCATCGTGCGCGAGCCAAGCCCTAGCGGTGTGTTGTGTGAAGTCACCGATTTGGGCGTGTTTGACGACGAGATATTTGCGCGCTGCAATGCCAGCAGCGATCAAGTGTATCGCGGTGCGCTTGAGCCACTGCGAGACAGCGGCGTTTTCACTCACTTTGAGGGCGATGACCCGTTCGCGGAACGTGAATTGATCGCGCCTACGCCGAACGGCTTCTGGTCGTGGCGGCTGACCGGACGCGAAGGGCGTGGTCAGGCCGGCCAGTTGGCAGCGACGATTCAAGCGGGTGAAGGCAGCGAAGCGCTCGACCTCGTAGGCGGACAGTTCCCGTTCGACGCGCTGACCTCGATTGCACTGCTCGACCCCAACCGTATCGACCTCGCGGCTGATGCTGGCGAGGACGCCGTTGGGGGTGCTGATGGCTGGTTTCAAGCGCCATATGATCTGAACATCCCTGCCAATGCGCTGGCACGTCCTTCGGCTGCGCCACTGGCCAGCCAATATCAGAGCGTGTATATCAACCGCGAACTTTCGGGACGTGGCGATGTGTTCAATCTGTGTCTGTTCAACGGCGAAAACTATCTGCGTACTGACGATGGCGGCGGCGGCAGTCAAGACGAGATGACGACGGACTGCCCCGAATATCTGGCGTTCGATGATCTGTGGCTGTACGAGTCGTCGAATGGTGAATTAGTCATCAATGCGCCGCGAGGCATCGGTGGGGCAGCCCTGCGCGAATTAGAGGACGGGCGCTTCACCGACGACATCGTAACCGGACTGCCGATCACGGGGCAGCAAGGCGGCGCGCTGACCTATTGGCTGCCGACTCAGGCGGGCGTGTCCCAACTTGACGCGGACTTGGTGCTGGAAACCATACACGGCGGCGACTTTGACGGTCTACCTGCGGGCGAAACGCCTATCGCGCTGTACCTCTACAACAACATCCCGACGTATTTTGCGGATGGCACACTCTACGAACTCGACCAGCAGCGCGAAGCACTCGTGCCGGATTTCTTCGATACGGCGCTAATCGTCAGCGAGATTCTGGCCGCGTCCGGTCAAGCAGCGCGTTTGCAGCAGGTCGATGGCCAATGGGTTTACGTCGAAGCCGATGGTGAAACACTAGTCAACACGCTGGCTGTCGACGGCAGTTCGTCGCCGGGATTGACGCGGCGCGGCTATGGCTCGGCGCAAATCACCGTGCGGATTGAAAACAATCGCGCCACTGTGCAGCTCAATGGCGCGGGCGCAGCAACGCTGGATTTGCCCGACGGCTTCGAGTTGATCGACGCGCTGTGGTTCGATGACCGTGTGCTGCTCATCGGGCGGCGCGACCTGCTGGAGATCAATATCGCGTCGGCGCTGGCACAAGCACAATGATCGTATCGTGTAGGGGCAAGGCATGCCTTGCCCTAGATTTGGGCGACGCATGCGTCGCCCCTACAACCGATATGACTAACCCCTACTGATACCGGAAGCGCGATACAGCGAACGCGAAGAACACCACAGCCATCAGCAGCAGCACCCCGATAGATGGCAGCACCGTTAGCAGATTGCCGCCGTAGAAAATCAGCGAATTGAAGCCGTCCATCGCCCACGCGATAGGCGACAAATGCCCGACGATTCGCATCACGTCCGGCACGATGTCCAGCGGCCACCATGCCCCGCCGAGCGGCGCAAGCGTCAAGCCGAGCAAGAGGCCGATGCTGCCCGCCTGCGCGTCGGTGCGAAGAATGGGCGCAAGCGCGAACGTCAGCGCTGTGATGCACACCGAGAAGGCCAGCATCACCAGCAGCAGCGCCACCAAATCGCTGCCGAAGTTGACGCCAACGACCAGCCCGACGATGAACACCACTATGTACTGAATCATGCCGATGACGACCCACGTTATGATTTTGCCACCGAGGATTTGCGCCGTCGACAGCGGCATCATCACCAGCCTTTGCAGCGTCCAGATTTTGCGCTCCGCTACTAGCACGTTCAGCGCTGTGAAAATCGTAAACATAACCGACATGCTGCCAATACCGGGCACAGATTGGCCAAAGCCGTTCTGTACGCCGGAACTTTCGTCGTCTTCCGCTTCGGTCAGGTGGAAATCGACCTGAACGGGATTGTCTGCCCGCAGATCGTTCGCTCGATTGAAGACACCTTCAGTGAAAGCGGCGCGATCTGCCTCGTCGTCAAACTCCAGCGCGTCGAAATCATCCGCGATGCGCGTACCCACACGGGCCGCCACCAGCGCCCCGCCGACTTCCTGAGCCGCCGCTGTTACCGCTTGACTGATATAGTTGGGCGCGGTGATGTTCTCGTTCGAGCCGTAGACGATGGTCGCGTCTTCGCCCGCTTGCAGCGCCTCAGCATAGCCCGACGGAATTTCGATCAACGCCAGCGATGTTTGATCGTTCAGGCGTTCGTCGGCAAGTTCGGGCGTGAAGGCCGCCGCTTCGCCTCTGTCGGAGACAAGATCGCAGAAATCATCGTCGGCGTTGTCCATCGGGCACAGCACCAGCGCACTGTTAGCCTCGCGTACTGCTGAAAGAAACTGCGCTGACAGCAAGCTGTTGTCATTATCTAGCACGTCCACGCGCAGGCGCTCCGGGCCGCTGCTGCCGCCCGTGCTGACACCGATTATCACTGTCAGCACCACAGGCACGACGATGATGCTGAACAGGTTGCCGGCGTTCGACAGGAAGATTCGCAGGTCATTGAACGCGATATTGAGAGTTTTAGACATTTCTTTCCCTACGCTTTCATGCGGCGGTTGAACAGCCAGAAGCCGATGGCGAACATGATCGCGCCTTGAACCACCAGCACCAGCACGTTGAGGCCGATGTCGCTGCTGCCCTGTGCCAGCTTGCGGAAGGCATCCGTGCCCCAATAGATCATCGAGAAGCCGGCCACCGCAGGCGGGAAAATGCCCTGCACGAACGCGCCGCCTAAGATACCAAGCACGATGTTGATGACCGAGCCGAAAAGCTGTCCCTGTTCCGGTGTCTTGGCGAAACCGATCAGCAGTGCGCCGATGCCGCTGACCGCCAGCGCCGCCGCGAGGATAACCAGCGCCACGCTGAGATAGTCGCTGCCCCAGATGAAGATGAAACCGCCGTTGAAGATGCTGGCGATCACCGTCAGTGCCACCGTCAGCAGCAGCAGTTGGAACACCACTGTCACGAATGTGGCCAGCATTTTGCCGATCAAGATATGTACCTGAGGCGTTGGCGAAACCAGCAGGCGTTGCAGCGTCCCATTGCGGCGTTCTTCGGTAATGCTGCTGACCGCGCCCTGTGCCGTGAACAGCGCGAAGAACATCGCTTGCGCCGAGCCGATCAATACCAGAATGAAAACGGTGGCGTTGGTCGCTTCGCCCGCGACGGTCTGGCGCTCGATGGAGATCGGATTGAAGGCCGGCACGAAGACGCAGGCGAAATTCGGCTGAAAGCTGCTCGAAGCCGCAAGAAACTGAATGCCGAAATCGGGACGTTCTTGAGCGCGTTCGATCAGTGTTTCAATGGTCGCGGCAATAGCGATGTTGCCCGTTGCGATCTGGCTGGTGAACGACTCGACAATGCTGTGAATGATACCCGCCGGAATAGGCCGCCCACTGTTGGCATAGATTTCGATGGTGCTTGGCTCAATCGGGTCGTTTTGGCCGTAGCTGATCTTCTGGCTGAAATCCGCCGGGATAATAATCGCGGCGGTATAGTCGCCGCTCTCGACACCAGCGCGGGCCGCAGCAGGGTCATCCAGCAACGTAGCGGTGGTCAAGTCGGTCAGGCTGATCGGCTGCATATCGCCGTTGGCGCTGCTATCGGATGTTTCGAGTTCGCAGGCATCCATATTGGCCGTTGAGCCGTCGGCCTCAGTCGGCACGAACGCGCTGACGATGATGCTGCCGTAGTTCTGGCCGTCGCTGCCTTCATCTTGGTTGACGATAACGACGGAGATATTGTCGATGGGTATATCGCCGCCGCCCATACCGCCGAACGCCAAACCGACAATCGTGGCGATGGCTAACGGCGCGGCCAGCATAATCACCAGCAGGCTGCGATCCGTAAAGGTGGTGTACAGGTCTTTCCAGACAATCGCTGCAATTTTAGACATCGCCTAATCCCTCAAAGCGCGTCCGGTAAGGTTGAGGAACACCGCTTCCAAGTCCGGCTCTTTGATCTCGACGGACAGAATATCCAGCCCCGCGTCGTTGGCGATGTGGATGATCCCCGGCAGCGCTTTGCGTCCGCGTTTGGCGAACAGCGTGACCGTGCCATGTGTCGCCCCTGTCGCGCCCTCACCTTCGGCAGCAAGCTGCACGGGTGCGTCATACAACGAACGAGTCACACCTTCGACTTCGGCCTCAAAGCGCTTCAACAGCGCATCAGGCACAGTTTGTGAGCCTGTACTGAGGACGAGTCGGTCTTCTTCGCCGACCTGCTGCGTCAGTTCGCCGACTGTGCCCAGCGCGATAATCTCGCCGTGGTCGATGATGCCGACGCGGTTGCTCAGTTCTTGCGCTTCTTCCATGAGATGCGTCGTGTACAGCACCGTCACGCCGTATTCTTCACGCAGGCGCACGACGGTATCAAGGATGCGGCGGCGGTTCTGCGGGTCGATACCAACGGTTGGCTCGTCCATGTACAAAAGCTGCGGGCGGTGCAGCAGCCCGACACCGATATTGACGCGGCGTTTCATGCCGCCGGAAAAAGTGTCGATCTTGTCTTTCTGACGGTCTTTGAGGTCGATAAAGTCCAGCACTTCATCGACGCGCTTTTCCAAATCTTTACCGCCGAGACCATACATCTTCCCGAAGAAGGTCAGGTTCTGGCGGGCGTTGAGCGTCGGATACAGCGCGATTTCCTGCGGGATGACGCCGAGCAAACGTTTGGCCTTGATGGGCTGATCGGTGATCGAAAAGCCGCCGATCTTGGCCGTGCCCCGTGTCGGCGTGACGAGGCCGCTAATCATCGAAATGGTGGTGGTTTTGCCTGCGCCGTTGGGGCCGAGCAGGCTGAATATCTCACCTTTGTAGATGTCCAGCGAGACACCTTTGACGGCCTCGACCATTGTTCCATCAGCGCGTTTGTAGGACTTGGCGAGGTCGCGGACTTCGACCAACGTTTGCATAAATGACTCCCCCCTCTTTGCTGCGTTACTTCATGGACAACCTGTCGAGAGTTATTACGAATGCGTCGGGTGAAAGTTGCGCCAAACAAAAACGGTTGGCTCATATGTACAAGTCGTGCAGTTTCCGTAGGGGCGACCCGGCGGCTCACCCCTACCCTACATCGTTACTAGCAATAATCCACAAAAAGCAGCGTTCGAACTCAAATCGAGCGCTGTTTTGTAAATTGCACAACCACTCCTGTTACCTCTCGCGTAATTTACCCACTTTAACCAAATCAAATTGTGCAACTCCACACAGTGTACTGCTTTGGAGTTGGCCAAAGGATGCCAAAACCTCACGCGCACATGCGCTAAATGCAGCACTTTGGTTACTTCTCACAAAGTTTCTCTAGGAAACGTAGTCACAACGCGCATATTTCCTAGTCTGTAATCTAGTTACCTTTAACATGAAGACCTAAGCAACTGAACAGGGGGAAACATGTTTCATATGATTCGGAAAGCCACGACCAAGTGGCTCGTACTCTCGCTATTGATGCTGCTCGGCGTGAGCTTTTTACCAGCAGTCGCGCAAGACGAACCCATCAAGGTAGGCATTCTACATTCACTCAGCGGCACGATGTCCATCAGTGAGACAACCGTGCGCGACTCTACATTGATGGCGATTGAAGAAATCAATGCGGCGGGCGGCGTGTTGGGTCGTCAGATTGAGCCGATTATCGAAGACGGCGCCAGCGATTGGCCGACGTTTGCGGAGAAGGCTCGTAAGCTGCTGTCGGAAGACGGCGTAGCAGTGATCTTCGGTGGTTGGACGAGCGCCAGCCGCAAGGCGATGCTGCCCGTTGTCGAAGAAAACAACGGCCTGCTGTTCTACCCCGTTCAGTACGAAGGTTTGGAAATGTCGCCCAACATCGTTTACACGGGCGCAACCACCAATCAGCAAATCGTTCCGGCGGTTGAATATCTGCTCGAACAAGGACACACACGCTTCTTCCTGCTCGGCTCGGACTATGTGTTCCCGCGTACCTCGAACACCATCATCCGCGCTCAGTTAGACGCGGCAGGTGCGGAAGTCGTCGGTGAAGAATACCTACCGCTGGGCGGCACGGAATTTAGCTCGATCCTGCTGCGTATTCAGGAAGCTGACCCGGACGTGATTTTCAACACGTTGAACGGCGACAGCAACGTAGCCTTCTACAACCAATTCGCTGACGCGGGTTACACGGCGGAAAGCCTGCCCACCATGTCAGTGAGTATCGCGGAAGAAGAAGTCACCGGAATCGGCGTTGAAAACATCCTCGGTCATATGGTGGCGTGGAACTACTATCAGACCGTTGAGAACGACACCAATGCAGCCTTCGTTGAGGCGTTCAAGGCGCGTTACGGCGAAGAGCGTGTGACCAGCGACCCGATGGAAGCCGGTTACTTCGGTGTGTATCTGTGGGCGGCGGCGGTTGAAGCGGCTGGCACGACGGATGTCGACGCGGTTCGCGCTGCGATCAACGCTGGCGGCATCACGGCGGACGCTCCCGAAGGCCCGGTTGAACTCCACGGCCCGACGCAGCACACCATCAAGCCTGTGCGTATCGGCATCATCCGCGAGGATGGACTGATCGACACGATCTCGGAAACCGAACCGGTCATCCCTGACCCCTATCTCTGCACCTACGAATGGGCTGGTGTTTTGACCCGACCCGAAGGCATCTGCGATATGTTCATGGAGACTGCTTCCTAAGTTTCGCAGGCTGCATCTAGCTGCAACCGCGAGTGAAAACCGAGTGCTGCTGGCCTGCGAGGGTCAGCAGCACGTTGTGATTTAGTCATCAGTTATCGGTATTCAGTTTTCAGTAAAGCGGCACTTGCATGGTGATTTTACTGATGACTGATAACTTAAAACTGAAAACTATAAAGAGGCACTATGTCAATCTGGGTATCGCAGTTATTCAACGGTTTGAGCATCGGGTCAATTTTGCTGTTAGCGGCGTTAGGGTTGGCATTTTCGTTCGGGCTGATGAAGGTCATCAACATGGCGCATGGTGAGTTCATCATGCTCGGCGCGTATGTTACCTACTTCTTTCAGGCGTTTCTGGCCGAGCCTTTGCGCGGGCCCGAAGGAGACCGTGAAGGTCTGGTGTTTGTGCTGTCCATCGTGGCAGCGTTCATCATCACTGGCGCTTTAGGGCTGGTGTTAGAACATTTCATCATACGGCGATTGTATGGCCGCCCACTCGATACGCTGCTGGCGACGTGGGGTATCGGCCTGATTTTGCAGCAAGCAGCCCGCAGCTACAGCCCGCGCAACCTGCCCATCACGTCCCCCTCGTGGTTGGATGGTCGCTTAGTGGTAGCGGAAGGAATCGGCTTCCCGTATGCGCGCATGTTCATCATTTTGCTGGCCATCATCAGCGTGATCGGCGTGTATTTCTACCTGTACCGCACGGACAATGGCCGCCGCACCCGTGCCGTGATGCAGAACCGCGAGATGGCTTCGGCGTTGGGCGTAGCCACCCGCCGCACCGACGCGCTGACGTTCGCGCTGGGGACGGGTCTGGCCGGCGTAGCCGGTTCGGCACTCACGTTGATCGGTCAGATCGGGCCGCAGTTGGGCACGGGCTATATCGTTGACGCCTTCTTGGTGGTCGTGCTTGGCGGCGTCGGCAGCCTGCCGGGAACGATCTTAGCAGCGCTGCTCATCGGCACGTTGAGTCCGGTTTTCGAGATGTATATCTCGTCGGCGGGTTACGACTCGGCAGCGTCGTTGGGCAAGGTCGCGGTTTTGTTGGTCGTTATCCTATTCCTGCAATTCAGGCCGAACGGTTTGATCGCACAGCGAAGTCGTGCGTAACAGTTTCGTGAACTCTGGCGAGGACATTCACTTATGACAATGGTTAAGCAACAGTCAAATTCCACCCGCACAGGCCGCATCGCTGGCTTTAGCCCGCACACGCTGATCTTCATCGCCTGTGCGTTTGTGCTGCTGGTTTTGCTGCCAATCGCGCTGTCGGATTTTCAGATCAACTTGTTGGGGCGCTTCCTCACGTATGCGATTGTGGCGCTGGGGCTTGATCTGCTGTGGGGCTACACGGGGATGTTGAGTCTCGGACAAGGGTTGTTCTTCGGGCTTGGCGCGTACTGCTTCGCCATGTACCTCAACCTCGAAGCCGTCGGTGATGCGATGCCGGAGTTCATGGGGCTGTATGGCGTGACTGAACTTCCGGGCTTCTGGCAGCCATTTCACTCACCCGTGTTTGCGATTTTGATGGCCATGGTTGTGCCGACGGTACTCGCGGGTGTGGTTGGCTTCATGATCTTTCGCAGCCGTGTGCAGGGCGTGTACTTTTCAATCATCACGCAAGCGCTTACGGCTATCGTCGCTCTGCTGCTGATCGGTCAGCAGCGCCTCATCAACGGCACGAACGGCATCACCGAGATGCGTACCATTTTCGGCTTACGCTTGGCCGATCACGGCACAAAGATCGGGCTGTTCATCGCTACCGTGATCGTGCTTGGCCTTGTGTATCTCGGCTGTCGATGGCTGGTCGGCTCACGCTTCGGGCGGCTCTTGGTGGCCGTGCGCGATGACGAAAACCGTGTGCGCTTTATGGGCTATAACACCGTCGTCATCAAGACGCTGGTGTTCATGCTGTCAGCGGCGATTGCGGGGCTGGCTGGCGCGTTGTTCGTGCCGCAAGTAGGCATCATCTCGCCCAAGCAATTGGACATCGTCGCCTCGATTGAGATCGTGGTGTGGGTGGCCTTCGGCGGGCGCGGGTCGCTTATCGGCGCGATCATCGGCGCGCTGTTGGTCAACACCGGCAAGAGCGCCATCAGCTCGTCGTATCCCGACATCTGGCAGTTGATTATGGGCGGCCTGTTCGTCGGCGTCGTGCTGCTGTTCCCGAAGGGACTAGTCGGGTCGCTCGGCGATACCGTCCGCCGCTTCAAACCGGCGTGGCGCAGGCTCGTGACGGCGCGGCAGTCCGACGACGCTGCACTCGACGTTGAGACGGCACTATTAAGCGAAGGCGG
>JACMMD010001044.1 GCA_014379235.1 Anaerolineae bacterium | reverse complement strand
GTCCAGATGCCTGTACCGCAGGCCAATTCGAGCGCGTGTTCGACAGGTGGCAGCGCGTGTAAGGCGCTCATCACCTGCGCCGCTTCCTCGAACCAGCGGCGGTTGGCATCTGCGCCGTGATCGTAGCGGTTCAGGCGATAAAACCACTGGTCGTACTCGCCTGCGCGGGCGCGATAGTAGTCGATCTGCTGGCGAATCGTGTCGGAATTAGCCATTGTTTTAGCCTTCAGCTTGTCAGCATTTCAGCCATCAGCTTTTACGGGCGCTCAGTTGAACGCCCCCCACTCGAACCTCGTACCTCGTACCTTTTACTCTGTACTCCGTACCCTGTACTTAGAGCAGCTCCCCCCGTGCGATGCTGACCACATGCCCGCCGACATGCACATCCACCACGTCACCGTGATCGTGCGAACGCAGCAGCAGCAGAGAGGGACGCCGCATTGGATAGCCCTGTTCAACACGAGCATCGACGCTTTCGCTTCCAAAATATTTATAGCGCGCCAGATAGCCCGCGAGACCGCCGTTGGCTGAACCCGTGGCCGCGTCTTCCCAGACGTCGACGTGGTCAACCACAAAAGCGCGGGCGTGTAAATGATTGTCGGCATGAATCGGTTCAGGCGCAAACACCAGCGCCCAGCGTCCATCCGTGCCTTCGACCAATTGGCGATAGGCATCGCTGTTGATGCGGACGCGCTCGACGGCATCCCGTGTTTTGAGTGGTGTCATCACCCACGGCAGTCCAGTTGAAACGGTCTGTATCGGGAAGCGCGTGTCGATGTCTTCGACGCTCAAGCCGAGCGCCGCCGCGAACGCCGCCGCATCAAATATATCGCCAAACTGCGGCGCTTTCTGCGTCATCCATAGTGTATCGCTTTCGCTATTGCGCTCGAACTTGACCGGAATTTGCCCGACTTTCAGGTTGAGCGTGACCGTATCGACTGCGCCGCCGATCAACTCGCGGGCGATGATATAGGCCGTGCCCAACGTCGGGTGTCCGGCGAAAGGTAGTTCTTCGTTGTTGGTGAAGATACGCACATCATAGCCGCCATCGCGCGGCGAGTCGGACGTGATGAAGGTCGTTTCGGCGTAGTTCATTTCCAGCGCGATTTTCTGCATCACGTCAGAAGGGAAGTCCCCGCGAATGACCGCAAGCTGATTGCCCGCGTACTTTTCTTCGGCAAACACGTCTACGATGTAGAAAGGAACAGGAAAGTTGGTCATAATGTCGTTTGTCCTTTGTGGGAATATGGTCAGTATATCGCCAGAAAGGGGCAGGCGACTATTGCCAGACCTACGCCTAACGTACAATGGACATAAGGCTAAAGTCCGTTGAACGCGAAAAGTGAAAAGCGTACAGTGATGTGTAATGGGTAACGAGTTAGCAACACAGCGAACTCAGCACTCAGAACTCGGTACTCAGCACTTTCGATTAGGGGGCGCATCATGCAGGCAGTAGCGGAACTCTTTGTACGCGATGAAGGACAGCTCGGCTTTTATCAGGCCGAACTCGCACGGCTGACGGACTCCGGTTGGTCGCCAACGATTCCGCCCCTGTATGTAACCGTCACCAATTTTCGGCTGATCCTTGTGCCGCAAACGCGCAAGCCTTATCCGCCGGCCAGTATCCCTAGCAACTACATCACCCGCGTCTGGCACATCAGTGATGCTCACCGCGACGGCATTGCGCTCTCACTGCGAACGGGCCATGAACTGTTTATGTTCACCCACTGGCAGCAGAGCGTCGGGCTAGAGCGTGACCTCAAGAGTATGCTGATTATGCCTGTCAGCCACCGCTTCTCGCACACGTTGGCGCAGCGTGACATCTCGCGGCTGATTCGGTTCGTGGAGAGAATCTAGTTCTGAGCAAAGACCGTGTAGGGCGTTCAGTTGAACGCTCTAAGCATCGCCAACGATTTTGTTAGTTGCGGGCGACGCATGCGTCGCCCCTACGAGTTACACTCACTTCTAGAACAGCGATAGCTGCTTGGATGGGCCTTCGGGTTCGCTCGGTTTGTCACCACCGCCGCCGCTCGGCGGAACGATTGTCGCAGGTAGCGCACCCTTAGAACGCATCTCTTTGACCTTCGCCAAAATGTCCAGCAGGCGTTTGAAATCGGCTTCCATATCGGGCGCGAGGCGATCATTCCGCAGCACCGCCGCCGGATGGAAAAACGGGTAGTAGGCACGTTTGGTCGTGTTGTCGTACTTGGGAACGCCGTGAATCTTGGTGATCTTGCCATCGGGAAAATAGCGCGCCATGCTGAAACGTCCAAGCGTGGCGATCACCAGCGGGTCGATGATGGCGATCTGGCGATTGAGGTAATCACTGCACGCGGCGATTTCGTCCGGCAGCGGGTCGC
>JACMMD010001043.1 GCA_014379235.1 Anaerolineae bacterium | reverse complement strand
TTTACGCCCCAAACCAATGTACGTCAGTCCAACGGGTTTCTGCTCTGTGCCGCCGCCCGGCCCGGCGATGCCGGTGATGCTCACAGCGAAATCCGTGTCGAACTGCGCCAGCGCACCGAGCGCCATTTCGGTAGCTGTCTCTTCACTAACCGCGCCGTGAGCCAGCAGTGTTTCATGCTTCACACGCAGGAGAGTTTCTTTCGCCTCATTCGAATAGCTGACAACGCCGCCTATCACATACGCCGAACTACCGGAGATGTTGGTCAGGCGATGCGCCACGAGTCCGCCTGTACACGATTCCGCCGTCGCAATCGTCAGCTTGCGTTCAAGCAGCATTGCTCCAATTCGGACTTCAAGCGTTTCATCCATGTCGCGCTCCTTAAGTTCACAGTTTGCAGTAGAATGAGCAATTATACGAGCATCGCTTTAAGAACTGACAACCGACAACTTACAACTGATAACTCAATTCCAGCCCCCTGACTAAATTACTGCCAAATCCGTACATTTTGCCCCTGATTCGCTTGTGTCTTTTCCGCATATTGCGAGTATAATGCGGGATAACACGCACGCGATTTGGGATAATGAGGGATAACTACCGGAATGGGGTACTGGGGTTGGCGTCCACTGATACTCAGCGTGTTTATCAGTGTACTCATTGTTGGCTGCACGATTACAATGGAAGCTGCTCCAACTGTTCTACCTGCCACTGAATATCCGCGTGTGACTCTGACCGTCCGGCAGCGCGCAACCATGACCGCCGCGCAGGTCGCTATCGCCACCACAGCCCTACCGCCATCCGTGCCAGAAGCCAGCCCAACCGCTCTGATGTATACCGTTCAAGAGGGCGATACGCTGCTGGGTATCGCAATGGATTTTGGAGTGGAACTATCGGCTCTGCAAGACGCGAACGGCGGCATTGACCCTCTCGCGCTGCCGATTGGCGAACAGTTGACCATCCCCGACCCACGCAATGATGCCGAAGGTCGCCCGATACTACCAACAGCGACACCTTTGGCGTTAGGACTGGACGTTCCCGAATGTTATGAAACGCCCGCCAGTGGCATTCTGTGTTTGGGCAGCGTCGAAAACACGTCCGATCAGCCTGTGGAGCGCGTGACGGTTTTCGTTCAACTGCTGCGACCTAACGGCATGGTCTTGGCCGAGCAAACAACCACACTTGAACAGGCGATCATTCCAGCGGGAGCATCCGCGCCGTATCGCGCCCTGTTCGATGCCGAGTGGGAACACTTTGCCCGCGCCGCCGTCATGCTCCGCAGCGCCGACACTGCGCGTCAAGCTGACGTGCGTTTTATTGCTCTGCTGATCGAGGACGAACGCGCCGAAATCGTCAACGGACGCTACGTTGTCACCGCCACGCTGCGAAACCCCGGCCCGAACAACGCCGATGCGCCGCGTGTCGTCCTCACGCTCTACGACGCGAATGGAAATATCTCCGGTTATCGCGTGTTTGAGGCAGAAGAAGCGCTGATGGCTGGGGAAAGCCTATCTGTGCGGGTTGAAGTTACGCCCAATTTATTGGCGGCTTCGCTGGACGAAAGTGGCCAATTGACCGCTGAACTTTTAGCGACAATGGTCAATGCCGAGGCTGGTCTTCGTCATACGCTGTACGCCGAAGCGCATGTCCAACTGCCGGAGTCTGAAACGCTAACCCCCCAATGAGTAAGCGACAACCGCCGCGCTATAGATCATCCAGCGACAGCAGTGGAACGAGATAGATCATCGGCACTTCGTAGGGATGCGCTTCTTGAATGGCCACGACAACCGCTCTGGCGATGGCGCGGTTGCAGAAAGTTTCAATCCGCACTTCGGCTACCGCATTGATTTCACCTTTCTCACCGACAGCAGGATTCGCAGCAGCAGAAGGCTTAAAGTGACCCGTACCTGTGCTGGTAAACGAGCAGTGCGTGTACTCGCCAATCGAGCCGCCGCCGGCCTGTGCAATCGCGTCGAGTACAGCGTCCGCGTGTTCGGGCGGGACACCGACGATAATCTGTAGCTCTGGTGATTGAGACGGCATAATCATTCTCCCGAGGATTGTCATGCGCCCCAGTGTAGCGGATAGCAATCAGCCTGTCAGCTTTCAGCCATCAGCTAGATCATTCACACTAAAAGCTGACAGCTAATGGCTAACTGCTTAAGGAATGTTTGTGCAATTCGCAGCAGGATAGGTTAACATTGAATCAAACACCAACCTGTCCCTAACTTGAACATTACCCGCCACAGCGCGGTTTAACATTATGCGGATTCAACGTGACCGTTCCCGGCTGAGTTTTCGCAAGCAGTATCCACGACGACGACGCTCCGGCTGTATGTCGCTGGCGGTGGTGCTAGGCGTACTGATCAATGTGATTTTGCTGTCATGGAGTTGGCTTGGCGGGCGGCTGAATTTCGCACAGTCCCCGACCACCGATCTGGCAACAGCGGCGCAGCAAGCATTCGAGCGCGGCGACCTCGACAGCGCCGTAAACCTCTCGCAGCAAGCGCTGGTAACTCAGTCAGAGAACACCGCGCTGCTAACTTTGTTGGCGCGGGCGCTGGTCTATCGCAGCTACACCGATTATTATCGGGCGGGGGATCGCCAATCCGCGCTTGAACTCACCAGCGATGCTCTTAGCCGCAGCCCCAATAACCTCGACATTCTCGCGGCACACGCTTTCGCTTTACAGGCCGACGAACAGCCAGCCATCGCGGCTCAAATCGCAGAGCGTGTGTTACAGCGTGACCCGTCGAATGTGCTGGCGCGAACGGCGATGGCTCTGGCTTATGGCAGTGTCGGTAGCTTTGAAATCGCCATGCGCGAAAGCTTGCGCGCTTCTCAAGCCGAGAGCGATTTTCAACTCGATGCACTGAGAGCGTTGGCCATCAGTTACAGCGATTTGGGCGATTACCAGAATGCCAGTTCCGCCGTGATGCGCGCTATTCAGTTGAACAACCGCCTTACGCCACTGTACTTCGAGCGAGCGTTATACGCCATGCAGCGCGGCGATGCGGACACCGCGACGACGGCCTATTTTCAAATCCTGTCTTATGACCCGGAGAACGTCAAAGCGCGGCTACGGCTGTGCGAACTATCGAGCCTGATGCGCGAACGTGACAGCGCCATCGACTACTGCGAACAGGTGACATCGCTCGCGCCGAACTGGTCGGATGGCTGGTATCAACTGGGGCGCGAATACTTTTTGCAGGGGGATTTCGCTGCCGCCCAGTCGCATTTACATCGCTGTGCGTCATTACAGGTAATGCAGGGCGTTCCGGTGGATGCGCGGCGCTTCGAGTGCTGGTATTTGCAGGGGCAGGCAGCGGAAATTCTCGGTGATTGCGAAAGCCTCGTTGCCACGTACAACGAGTTTCGTGCGATGGCCGCCAGTGAGTCGGTGCAGCAGACGTGGACGTACCCGCCCGAAGGCCCGCCGGGATGCGTCACACTCACGCCGATCACGTAGCTTTTAGCTGTTAGCTTTTGAACGCTTCTATCGCTTTGAGCGCTTCTTCGAGTGATAAATCTTTGACCGCAAACGGGCCGCTCTCTAAGTCAACGCCAGCTTGCGCGGCTTCTAACACCGACAGCATCCGCAGAGCGATTCGGCGCTGGTCATCCTCGCGGTAGCGGTCAAAGTTTTCAGGGAACTCACCGTAATCCACGAACTGCGGCCCGTAGAAAGCGGCTTCTAGCGTGTGGTTGTAGGGCTTTCCAAAATCCAATGTCAGCACATCATCACCATTGAGCGCTATTTGCAAAGTTGGGAGTTGCTGGTCAACGTCAAACCCATTCACTCGTATAACACCTTCTCTATAAGAGGGACGTGGGTCTGCGATAAAAATGTAATAGGGATGTGGCGGGATATTTCTAGGTTTCTCATAACGAGAACGGAATTTAGCTGGCTTAGGTATTGTGGGCGGTGTCTCGTGCAGGTAATCAATCTCTACAAAGACGATCTCGCTTTCAAGAATCTTCTGGCGTTTTTCCAAATAATCTTTGGCGTCACTACCCGTTTTATTTGAGGGTGAAAGCAGTTCAATCCAAACAACTGGCTCACCTTGCCCCTCACGAACATCATAAATTCTGATCGTGTTAAATTCTCGCTCCAATCGCGGCGGAACGAGCAGCGTCTCCGTAAGGGGTAAAACTAATTCGCTTACATTGCTGAATGCAGAAAGATCCTGCGGTTGTGTTGGACGCAGCGGGTTAAGATCATAAATGGTCAAATCCGAAACGGGGTTCTCCGGCAAATCCCACAGATCGATCCGCCGAATTTGCAGCGACGGTTCTATCCGTGTTGAATAACCCATTGGCAGCAGTTTGGGTAGTAATGAATCCGCTAAATTCACCAGATAGCGCGTATGAAACTCCGGCCAACCGCCCTGCGACTGCCATAAACTGTGCAGGTGAGCGTTGATACCAAGATACTGATTCTTCACCGAGCGAATGGCCATCAAGTTAGCTCCTATTTCTCTACTCCATTCTACAACCACTAACCGAATCTGCGACCTTCTCCGCCTCTCGTCCGTATAGAAAGCTGAATCGTAACGACAAAGGGGATTTTCGCATGACATTCGAAATGGAAAAACCAAAGCGCGACTTCGCACCGTTCGGGCGGGAAGGTGCGCTGGAGTACCGTTCGCTCTTCTGGCCGATTGCGCTCATCGGATTTGGCGCGATCTGGCTGCTCGGCAACCTCAACATTCTGACGCGGGCCAATCTGGCCGTATTGGGACGGCTGTGGCCGCTGATTCTGATCGTCAT
>JACMMD010001042.1 GCA_014379235.1 Anaerolineae bacterium | reverse complement strand
TTTAACAAGAGAATGTAGCAGACACACGGATGTCAAGACTTACCCCCACAACGGAACTGATCGAAAGTATCCTGTCCCGCATACCCGAAGGTTTTGTCCACAACAGCGCCCTGTCACAACGAGTCAAATTGGACAAAAAAATCGCGCCGACCCTGGTCAATAGCAGTGTCGGGCGCGATGGCGAATTCTGGTATGACACAACACGGTTAACGGAGCAACAACTTCGGGAACAGCGTGTATGGTCGCGCCCCAATTTGCCGGATATGACAGCCAACGGTTATTTTCTGATCCGCCCGATTTCTGAGCAACTGCGGAACCGCATTGAGCAACTTCATGAGTCTGGCGACACAAATGCCTTACAACTGATGCGAAACATGGAACAGTCGAATGGCTATGCGAAGGTTAGTGACCTGTGCCAATCGCCGGAAGATGAACACGCCTTAGCCGATCTGATGAGCCGAAACGTTTTGAAACGGTCAGGCGATTGGGTGTATGATCCACTACGGTTGGGCAGCGAAACGATGCAGGAGATCGCACGACAGGAACAATTGATTCCGCTGCGCCAGGAAGTCACGCAGCATCTTGAATCCCAGTCTGGAAAAACCGCTCTGCAAACCGACCTGCGCGAAAAATTCGGCAAAGACATCTTGAACGATATGCTGGTCAGCGGTCTGATTATGAGCTTCACCATTGCGATAGAGAAACACCCGCTCACGTCATGGGTGCGACTCCGAGAGAGCAATCATCGGGAAGCGGAACAGGCCGCCCGCGATACGCTCAAACAAATCGCTGAGGAAGCCCGCGCCCATGAAGAAGCGCAATGGCTTGCACTGCTGGGCGAATGCGGCGACGTGGTACGGGAAGATGCCCGTGAAGGTAAAACCGGGCGGATGCAGGTGATTTCACGGACTTACACTATCGCCAACGCAGCTAAAAAATTAGGTGTGCGAGAACACACCCTCGAAGACGCAATTCGTGAAGATGTGATCACACCCGTTATTGACCCGGAACGGACACCGCGCGTTCCGGCCTATAAAGTTGAAATGGCGCTGACTGACCCTGAATATCACGAACAGATCACAGCCTACGAAACCCTGACCGCGCGTGATATTTCAATCGTGTGTGATGTCACCTATCCCACAGTGCGACGACGGTTACAACGGGTGGGCATCAAAAGGGCGCCGCCACGCTGGGGCGAAATACGCGGCAAGTGGACGCTGCCCGATACGCTGGCCGAGTTTTACACCATCCGCAAACAAAAACTGGATGAATGGCGAGCGGAACGGGATGCCGAGCGGTTGGAACAGGAACGGCAGATCGTCGAGCAGCGCCGTCAGGAACGGGAACAACGCGATGCCCTACGCGCCCGACTGGTGGCGGCCTTTCCCACCTGGCAGCACATCGGCAGGAGCGACCAGCGTATCCATTTGCACGTTGGCCCACCGAACAGCGGCAAAACCCATGAAGCATTAAACGCGCTGGCAGAAGCGGAGAGCGGCTGGTATCTCGCGCCGCTGCGCCTGCTGGCCTACGAAATTTTTGACCGGATGAATCAGCGCGGAGTACGCTGCAACTTATTGACGGGTGAAGAATATATCCCGGTAGAAGGTGCAACCATCACTGCCGCCACTGTCGAAATGTTTGACCCCACCCGCAGCGGCGAGTGTGTCATCATCGACGAAGCCCAATTATTAGCCGACCCGGATCGTGGTTGGGCGTGGACGCGCGCTATGATGGAAGCCCTCGCGCCCAATATTCATATCATCGGGCCGCAGACGGCAAAAGGTTTGATCCAGCATCTTGCTGGCGCAGCGGCAGTGCCGGTCACAGTGATTGAACATGAACGCCTTGCCCCGATTCAGGTGGCGGAAAAACATTGGCCGCTGGCAGAACTGCCGCCGCGTACTATTCTGGT
>JACMMD010001041.1 GCA_014379235.1 Anaerolineae bacterium | reverse complement strand
CAGAAACGGGATGGACAGGTCGATGCCGCCGATGAGGATAACCAGTGTTTGCCCGACGGCGGTGATGGCCAGCAGCGCGGCCAGCACACTCATGGCGCGGACGCTGAATGCCGAGCTAAAGCCGTCAATCAGATAACTGCCCATCACGAAAATGACGATGGCCAGCAGAAGCGCGACCATATAACGGGTGCTGAAGGTGCGAACGAATATGCGCGGAAGGCTCACCGTCGGTCTCCTATTGGCCCAGTTTGCGTTTGACGACTTCGGAATTCAGCACGACAGCCACGACCAAAATCGTGCCGTAGGCCATTTGCAGCAAGAACGTTGAGACGTTGAAATAGATCAACAGGTTTTGCATCAGGAAGATGCTTGAAGCGCCGAGTATCGCGCCGACGATGCCGCCGCGCCCGCCGGCCAAACTCACGCCGCCAAGCGCAGTCGCCGCAATCGCGGTCAGTGTGTACTGCTGCCCGACATTGGGATCGCCCGAACCGAGCAGCGCGGTCAGCGATAGTCCGGCAACGGCGGCGAACATGCCCGTCAGCGCGTAAGCGATCAGCCGAACCCACACAATCGGCACACCGCTGGTGTAGGTGGCGCGTGCGTCGCCACCTGTGGCCATCAAATGCTCGTAGTAGGGCAGGCGCGTAATCGCAAACCAAGCCGCCGCGACTGCGATTATCGGCACAATCGACGCCGAACTTGACAGCGTGGCCATCCAATCGGGCACAGAGCCGCCGGGGGCAGGCATGATGTAGATGGTCAAGCCGCTGTAAATCAGGTATGTGCCGAGCGTGGCGACAATCGGCTGAATCCGCACAACCACCGAGAGGAAACCGTTCAGCAGTCCCGATGCCAGTCCCGCCAGCAAAATCGCAGGCAAGATAGCCAGAGGCGACGTAATGCCGTTATTGACGATCAATACTTGTATGATGAGCGCGTTAATCAGCGCCATCAACGGCCCGACAGAAATATCAATACCGCCGCCGCCGGAAAGAATAACAGGCGTAGCGGCCATTGTCGCCAAGATCAACGGCGCGGCCAGCCCGAACAGAACGCCTAATTGTGTTGGGGCGAAACGTCCCGGCGTCAGGACGACGTTGATGACCAGCAGCGTGAAGAAGAACAGCGCCGCGATCCGTGCTTCACCAAGCCAGCGCAGTGAAAAACGCCGCCTTTGCGCTGTAGTTTCGGTGCTAAATGCCATCGGTATTCCCGAACATGCACTCGACAATGTGGCGCATGGTCATCTGCGAACGGTCAAGCTCCTTGAAAACGTGCTGGTTGCGAAAGACCAACACGCGGTCACATAGCTGCAATATCTCCTCGATTTCGGTGGACAGCACCACCAGCGCGGTTTTTTCTGCTGCTGCCATCTCTTTGAACACTTCGTACAGCTTGAGGCGCGTCGGCAAATCAACGCCGCGAGTGGGGTCGTTGAGGATCATCAGGCGCGGGTTGGCTGCCATCCAGCGTGCTAAGAGAACTTTCTGCTGGTTGCCGCCGCTCAGGCTGGTGATCGGCGCATCTGGCGAAGCGAACAGCATCGACAAACGATCACGAAACTGCGCGAGGCGTTCGCGCTGTGTTTTGCGGTTGATAATGCCGAAACGCGAGGTTTGCTCCAACGTGCCGATGGCGAAATTATCATGCACGGAAAGTGCTGGCAAGATGCCCTGCGTCTTACGGTTGCGCGGTAGGTAGGTGATGCCTTGCTTCACCCCGTCGCGCAGGCTCTTGATCGGCTGGCCGGACGGATGCGCGATGACCTGCCCACTGTAAGGTTTGCGAAGGCCGCACAGCATTTCGAGGAAGTGTTCTTGTCCTTGCCCTTCGAGTCCCGCCAGCCCGACAATTTCCCCCTCGTGAACACGCAGGGAGATCGGCGCGGATTGCGCGCTTAACCGAACATCGCT
>JACMMD010001040.1 GCA_014379235.1 Anaerolineae bacterium | reverse complement strand
TTTTGAATTCATCGTACTGATAGCTTTGTCCCTTTGAGATATGCTTTTGTCGCCTGTCGCTTGACAAGAAACAGCGAATTTGTTATTTTACGCAAACGTTTGTCGAAAACGTTTGCGTGAACAAATGCATCTTACTAAAAAATGCACGGTGCGCGCACTTTAGAGAAATAGTGGCTATCTTTTAAGGAGATTTGAACACATGGCTAAGATTGATCGTCGTGGATTTTTGAAGGCCAGCGCCATGCTCGGCGGCGGCGCTCTCACCCCCCTGCTGCCGATGATGATGAACGGCATCGCCAGAGGGCAAGACGCACCCATCCGTGCGGCGATGTCTAACGCAGGTCTGCAAGCAAGTTGGTGCGCGCAGGGCGCAGACGCCGCGATGTACTGGGGCAGCCTGCTCGGCGTCGAAATCACATGGTTCGATGGTGAGTTGGACGCGACGGCGCAGCGCGCTAGGTTCGACCAGATCGCTTCGACCCCCGATGATTGGGATTTCGTGGCAGTTCAGGCCAACCAGATCGACGCGCTGATCGAGCCGCTGCAAATTCTGATCGATGCGGGCGTCCCCGTAATCGGTATGGATACGCTGCTGGCCCCGTTCGATGTTCAGCAAGAAATGGGCGTCCTCTCGTTCATCGCCCCTGACAACGTGTTCATGGCGTCGTCGGTCATGAGTGTACTCGTTTCGCAGTTAGGTGGCGTAGGCAAAGTCGCTCGTCTTGGCGGTCAGGCAGGCCACACCGGCGCTCAGGCGCGTGGTCAGGGCTTCTTGAACGCCGTCGCGCAGTTCCCCGGCCTCGAAGTCGTGGACAACCAACTGGCGGACTGGGACATCAACGTGGCCGCGCAGATCACCGAGAGTATCCTCAACCGTACCCCTGACCTCAACGCCATCTATGCCGATAATGACGACATGGCGCTGGCTGCCCGTCAAGCGATTGAGAACTTCGGCCCCGACCATGACATTCTGGTCGTTGGCATCGATGCCATGCCCTCCGCACTCGAAGCCGTACAAGACGGGCGGCTGTCCGCCACCGTTCGCAACCCATCCTGCCGCATTCACGGTTGGTCGGTTGTCGCTGGTGCGTATGCCGCCAGTGTCGGTCTCGAACAGGCCCGCGAAGACATTCCGTTCTTCATTCTGGCGGACGGCCCAGCCGTCACCGGCGCGATTGACGCCAACCCGGAATTCGCGGAAGAACCGTGGAAACTGGTCAACTACGGCATGAGTTCAATCCCCGGCCAACTCTGGCTGCAAGAACATTTCCTGCTGTAATCACAATCGACAGAACAAAGGCGGCGGTTTGCACAACCGCCGCTTTTTTTGTCATAATCGCAGCATTACCCATGTAAGGGCACAATGTATTGTGACTTTGCTGCGAACTATATGTTGACTGGCCGCTCGTTAAATAGTGAAACTTGTTTATGAACGAATCCAGCATTATTGAACTGAAGAACATCTCCAAACGCTTTCTCGGATTACAAGCGCTCGACCACGTTGACTTCGACCTGCGCGAAGGCGAAACCCACGCCCTCGTCGGTGAAAACGGCGCGGGCAAATCCACGCTGATGAAAATCCTGAGCGGCGTCTACAACGAATATGAAGGCGAATACCTGCTGCGCGGCCAGCCTGTGCATTTGCATTCGCCGCGCAACGCCCTTGATCGCGGCATCGGCATGATCCATCAAGAACTCAGCGTCATGGCCGAACTCTCTGTCGCGGAAAATCTGTTTCTGGGCCGCCAGCCGCTCAATCGTTGGGGCGCGGTGGACTGGAAACGCATGAATGCCACCGCCGAAGAAGAACTGGCCAAGCTCGGCTTTCCCGACATAAACGTCCAGCACCCACTCGGTGAATACCCGCTCGGCACTCAGCAGGTGGTCGAAGTGCTGCGCGTGATGCTCTCCGGCGCGCAGGTATTGATTATGGACGAGCCAACTTCAGCCCTCTCCCCTGCCGAAGTCGAGCGCCTCATTAGCCTGATCGACACACTGCGCCAAACCAACCGCAGCATCATTTATATCTCGCACTTTTTGGACGAAGTTTTGCGCGTGGCAGACCGTATCACGGTGCTGCGCGATGGTCGCAAAATCACCACCGTCGAGCAAAAGAACACGAACGTTGACGAACTGATCTCGCTCATATTAGGGCGCGAACTCAAAACCGCGACGATCAGCGCCCCGACCAAACCCGGCGGCAGCACTCTGCTTGATGTCAGCAGCTTAACGGCGGACGTGTTCCGCGACATCTCACTGACAGTCGGGCAAGGCGAAATCGTCGGCGTCTACGGCGCGATTGGCGCGGGACACTTCGACCTCGCCCGTGCGATTTTCGGCATGTACACCTACGACAGCGGTGCTATCACCGTCGATGGCCGGCGCTTCCCGAAAAATTTCTCTGCCACTTACGCCATCAAGCACGGCATCGCCTACGCCACCGAATCGCGGCGTAAATCGCTGCTGATGGACGAGGCCATTTTCCGCAACGTGACCATGCCGCATCTCAACCGCATGGGCGCGATGGCCCCTAATCTCAAACGCGAAGTGGAAATCGCACAGCCCGCTGTCGAGCGCGTCAACGTTCAGCCGCCGAACGCCATGAATACAGTCGGCAAATTGAGCGGCGGCAACCAGCAAAAAGTGGTGATTGCGCGCTGGCTGGCCTTCCCGCCGAAGGTGTTCGTCATGAGCGAACCCACACGCGGCATGGATGTCGGCGCGAAACGCGAAGTGATGAATATTCTGCGCGAGTTTCGCAGTCAGGGTTACGGCGTACTGGTAGTTTCCAGCGAGCCGGAAACCGTGCTGGACGTGTGTGATCGCATCATGGTCATGTCACGCGGGAATGTGGTGGCGGAGATGGCCAACGAGAATTTAAATAAAGACATTTTGATGAGGTTACTGTGAGTTTACAAACCGAAAATCCACAACTCGGCGCTTCCGGCGCGGCTTCCACTCGCGTTATCGCGCAAACCAGTTCGCAAATTTGGATTCGCCGCTTAACGCTCCTCGCGCCCTTATGGACACTGTTGGCCTTGGCCATCTTTTTTGCAATCGCCTCGCCTTCTTTTTCGCGCCCCAACAATCTCAGCAACATCCTGACACAGGTCGCCACACTGGCCATTTTCGGCACTGGCATGACCTTCGTGCTGCTCACCGGTGAGATCGACCTGAGCATCGCGGCAATAGCGGGTTTAGCCGGAATGGTGGCGGCACAGGTGCATCTGGCGTTGGAGCTTCCCGAACCCATACCGACAATCGCCGCGCTTGGGACGGCTACCCTGCTTGGACTGGTAAGCGGGATTGTCAGTACGCGCTTCCATATCCCTACATTTATGACCACGCTGGCCATGTCGCTTATCGCCGCGGGTTTGAACATCTACCTCAGCAAAGGCCGCACCCTGACCGATATCCCACCGATAGCCGAAACGCTCGGCTCTGGCCGCATTGGCGGGGAGGATGGCTTCCGCGTGATTATCGTCATAGCTGTCGTCACGCTGCTGATTGGCTATCTGATCTTGCGTTATACACGCTTTGGGCGCTACATCTACATGACAGGCGCGAACCGTTCCGCAGCGCGCTTGGTCGGCGTTAACACCGATTTGATCCTCATCCTTGTGCTGACCATCTGCGGCTTCACGGCGGGCTTGGCGGGTATCGTCAGTATGGGCCGTTTGGGCAGCGCACAGCCGCAGGGCGTCGATGACTTTTTGATCGACACGATTGGCGCGGTGGTACTGGGTGGAACAGCGCTCACAGGCGGGCGCGGCGGCATCCTGCAAACCGTCATCGGTCTGCTGCTGTACGGTACGCTCCGCAACGGCCTCGATAACATGCCGTGGATTGATATTTACCTCAAGCAGTTCATCACGGGTGTAGTGCTGCTGTCAGCGCTAGTAGTCAATCTGTTGTTCTCCGGCAAGCGTGCCCGAGACAAAACATAGCATATAAAACCGTGTATAGAGGCAGGTCTGAGACCTGCCCTTTGATAATCTGTTGTTGGCTGACTGCTGACAAGCTGGAACGCCGTACTCGGCGCGCTGACTAGCTACTTCTCGTCCTTAAACGACAGCCCCTTACTCACAAGTGCTTTCCGCAGCGCATCGAGCGCATTCGGCCCGATGCCATGCAGTTCTTTGATCTCGGCCTCGCTGACTTTGGCTAACTGCTCAAGCCG
>JACMMD010000109.1 GCA_014379235.1 Anaerolineae bacterium | reverse complement strand
TGTCTCCGGTAGACACGCTGCGGCGCACGAACGAATTGATTTTAGACGATGCCCGCAGCGGCATGTTCGTCACGGTTTTTCACAGTGTTCTGCACAGCAATGGACGCACGGTTCACGTCAACGCGGGACACAACCCGCCTGTGTTGTACCGTCATGCGACGCGCACGACTTCTTTTCTACCGCGAGGTGGGCGCGCGATTGGTTGGTTTCCCGATATTCCACTGACTGAAGTGGAGCAGCAGCTTGAGCCGGGAGACGTGATCCTTTACTACACCGACGGTTTGACCGAAGCCGAAAACCGCGAGCAGGATTATTTCAGCGAGGAGCGTTTGGTACAAGCGCTGTTAGAGGTGGCTGAAGAATCGGCGGAAAAGATCGCTGACCATATCTTGGGCAAGGTCGATACGTTCTGCGGCGATGCGCCAGCGATTGATGATCTCACGTTGTTTGTCGTTCGCTATACAGGTTAAGTTCGTTCAGGAAGTGTCTAGAATTTTATAGTATAATAATATTTTCTAGGGAGACACTTAGCTTCGAAATTTTCCGCCTGCTCATCGTCTCATTTATTGAGCAGATGCGGACTGTATGAGGAGAACGAACGTGAAAATCGTGAGACGGGTCTTAACGGCATTGTTAGAAATTGTGCTGGTGGTGGTGGTAACGGCGCTGCTGCTAGTCCCCGATGTTGTCGCGCAGATCGTCCAAAGTTTGGACAATGTGGCGTTCATCATCCGGCTCCTGATCGCGGCTCTATTGGATGCTCTGCTGCTGGGTCTGCTGTACTTTCAGCTTCGGCCAGAGCGCCGATTGAACGAAAACGGGTTGATGGTGAAGGCGTCCGGCGCGGTGACTGACGTGAGTATTGAATCGGCGCGGGAACGGATTCTCAAGGCCGTATCCAATGTGCCGGACGTGGCGTCGGCGGATGCGCGGGTTCGGGCAACCAACGGCAAGGCTCACATTGAACTGGATGTCGTTGTGACCAATCCGAACGTCAGCGTCCCAGCCAAGCAGCAGGAGATCAGCCGCGCCTTGAAACAGGTCATCAACAAGCAGCTTGGTTTGCAAATGGCGGAGCAGCCCATCATCCATATTGAACTGCGCGATGCGAAGTCGATTGTGCCAGAAGTCAGCGCGCCGTCGATGAGTACATCGTCTGTGGTTACACCGTCGGTGATTGTGTCGACACCGCTGTCGCCGATGTCCAGTGTGCCGCCTGCGTTCCCAGTTGAGCCGATGCCGCTGCCAACATCCGAAGTCATCACACCGGATAAGGCAGATGTCGGCAATGGGACATATTCTCCGCCCGCGCAGCGAACCGTCAGTTGGTCAACGCGAATTGCGTCGGCGGATGACGAAAGCATCAGCGATGCATCTGTCGCTGTGAACGATGAGGTTTTGAGCGGCGATAGTGACTCGCGCCGCAGCAGTGAGAACTAAGCGCGGCGCATAGCAGAAGATTTCGAAGGGAAAACAATGTCCCGTTTGTCATCAAACTCGGCGGCGAATGCGGCTGCTGGTCAGAGTACCACCCGTTATGTAATCATCGCTATTGTGGTGATTGTGCTGCTGGTAGCCATCTGGTACGTCCGGGATATTTTGCTGCTTGGTCTGGCGTCGATCATCCTCGTGGTGATGTTCACGATGCCAGTACGCTTTTTCGTCCGGCATGGCGTTCGGCGGCCAATAGCGATTATTGCATCGCTGACCGCGTTTGTGGTTATCTTGCTGCTTCTGGCGATTGTTGCTCTGCCGACACTGCTGGAGCAGTTTCGGACATTAGCTGCCGTAACAATCCCACGCGGTATCTCGGCGTTTATCGAACTGTGGAATGTAACCAGCGCGTCAAAATATCAGTATTGGGATATTGAGCAGCAGCACGCGCTGTTCCGCGCTCCCGTTCCGTTTTTGGATTTTATGCGCCCGCTTCTGCTGAGTTTGCAGCTTGATGATACGACTGTGGCCAATATCGTGGAACAGATCGCGTCGACGCTCGGTTCGATAGGTGGCTCGGTGCTGCCGTTGGTCGGCGGCGTGGCCAGCACGATACTCAGCATTTTGATCGTGCTGTTCCTGAGCATGTACTTTTTGGCTGATCCACGTATGCACGAAGAAGGTCTGATTAAGCTGTTCCCGCTGTGGTATCGTGACCGTGTGCGCGAAATTCTTGACCGCATCGACCTCACGTTACGCGGCTGGTTGCGGGCGACTTTGCTGTCGATGATCTTCGTCGGCGTCGGAACGTGGCTAGGGCTGGCGGCTCTTGGTATCCAGCAAGCCGCTGCGCTCGGTGTACTGGCGGGGGTGCTGTCGTTCATCCCGAACTTCGGCACGTTGGGCGCGCTGATTCCGTCGCTGGTTGTGGGTTTGGTGCAAGCGCCAGAGAACATTGGCTGGATTATTCTGGTGATCTACGGCATGTCGTTCTTGCAAAGTCAGGTGGTTGCGCCGCTGCTCGTGTCCGAGAGTATTCAACTTCCGGCGGTGCTGGTGTGCTCCCAGAGTGTCCCGGTTGCCTCGGCCATGTGCAGGAAAAAATCGCGTGTTTCCCTAGTTGCCTGATCGCGACGCCCGAACCGGGATAGCAAATCAATGCGAAGATAGTTGCCCATGAAAGGCGCGGCGGGATGAATCTCACAATGCGC
>JACMMD010001039.1 GCA_014379235.1 Anaerolineae bacterium | reverse complement strand
CTCGCCCATATTCATCGCTAATTCAGCGGCAGCGTGAAATAGAAGAAACTGCCTTGACCGGGTGTGCTTTCGACACCAAAGTTTCCGCCGAGTTTGTCCATGATGCGGCGCACAATCGACAGTCCCAAGCCATGACCCTGAGCGCGAATTTTGTCGAGGCGCGTGAATTCGGTGAACAGCCTGAGCTGCCCATCGGGGTCAAGCCCTTTGCCATTGTCCTTAACGTAAAAGCAGATGCCATCGGGTTGTTGAACCGCGCCCAGTTCGAGGATCGGCGGCTGCCCACCATATTTGAGTCCGTTGCTGAGATAGTTGACCCATACCTCTTCAACCCAAGGCGCGTAACCGTGCGCGATGGGCCATGTGTTCGGCGCGATCACTTCGGGCTGATAGCGATTGACCATGTGCGATAGGCGCGTAAATGCTTGCTCGACGACGCTGCCCATTTCGATAGGGGCAGTCTGTACTTCCTCTTTGCGGATGCTGGCCAGCAGCAGCAGTTCATCGATAATGCTGTTCATCTTGTGCGCGGCGTTGGTGCTGAGTCCCAGTATTTTTAGGGCTTGATCGTCCGCAGGGTCAGCATCGGAGCGCAAGAGTTCCAGCGACCCTACCAGAACCGCAAGCGGGCTTTTCAGGTCGTGAGCGACGGTATGCGCGAAGGCTTCTAATTCGCGGTTTTGATCGTGAAGCTGCTGGTTCTGCGCTTGAAAGGTCTCGCGCATTTCGACCAAACTGAGGTGCGTATGAACCCGCGCCAGCACTTCCTCGATTTGAAACGGCTTGGTGATATAGTCCACCGCGCCGATTGAAAAGGCAGCAACCTTATCGAACACTTCGTTCAAGGCGCTGATAAAGATGATCGGAATATCTTTGAATCGCTCATCTTCTTTCAACCAGCGGCAGACTTCGAAGCCGTCCATTTCCGGCATCACGATGTCCAGCAGAATGAGATCGGGGCGTTCCTTTTGAATGGTGGCGATGGCGCGTTCACCGTTGGGCGCTGAACGTACCCGGTAGCCTTGCTCACTCAAAATTTGCGCCAGCAAGCGCAGGTTTTCCGGCGTATCGTCAACGATAACGACAGTTTTCTTCATGTCATGGCTCATCGTACTGCCTCCTGCACCAAATTCAATAACGTATCGTATTCAAAGCGGTCTGCAAGCTGTCCTAAACCAGCGGCTAATGTAGAGTTGCGCTCCGCGATCTCTTTGATCGTTTTGTCTAACATTTCCATGTCGCCCAATTCAATCGCTTCAGTGAAGCCTGCCACCAGTTCTGGCGGCAAAACGCTCATCGCGGCCCGCAGTTCTTCCGGCTGAATGCGATCAGTCTGAGTTTCTGTACGCTGCTCGTCTTTGGCGTAGATGTATTCGAGATTGAGATGACGCTTCAGCGCCGTGAAAATTTCGTCGTCGCGGAACGGTTTGCGGACGAAATCATCACAGCCCTGCGCGATCACTTCGCTGCGTTCTTCCTCGAACACGCTGGCAGTTAGGGCGATAATCTTGGTGGATTGACCATCGGAAGTCGTTTTGATCTGGCGCGTGGCTTCCATGCCATCCATCACCGGCATTCGCATGTCCATGAAAATCACATGTGGCTGGAAGACCTGCGTGATCTCAATCGCTTCTTTGCCATTTTCAGCCTCGCGCAGGTCGAAACCAAAGGGCAGCAGCAGCTTGGTCAACAGTCGGCGGTTAGCCCAGCGATCATCGACAATCAAGATGCGGTAGATCGGCTGCCCCGGTTCGAGTGCGACCACTCGGCGCGTGGCTTTGGCATCGGCATCGTCCATCAACGCGACGATCTGACATTGCATGTTGAATTTGAACGTCGTGCCGCGCCCAACCTGACTGTTTACCGTGATTTCGCCGCCCATCAAGCGGACGAATCGGCGGCTGATGGTCAAGCCTAAGCCTGTGCCTTCCTGCGATTGTCGGCCCGTCGCGCTCTGGTTGAAGGCGTCGAATATCATGGAAAGCTCATCCGCCGCGATGCCCGGCCCGGTATCCTGCACCTCAAACTGTAGCTGTGCCAACGAACTGTTGTCCCCGGTGTCGCTGGCGAGCTTATGAACGCGGACATTGACCGCACCCGTTTCGGTGAATTTTAGTGCGTTGCTGATGAGGTTGATAAGCACCTGACGCACCTTAACGGCATCGGTGTGCAGGTAGCGCGGCACATCCGCGTCACGTTCAAAAATCAGCTTCAACTGTTTGCTATCGGCTTTGAGGATGAACAACTTCTCAAGATCGTCAAGCAGGCTGTGAAGGTCAAAATTAGTCTCGTTAAGCGTCATCTGACCCGCTTCGATCTTGGACAAATCCAGCACTTGATTAATCAACGCCAACAGATGCTCACCGCTTTGGACGACGATGCCGAGATTTTCGTACACTTCGGTAGGCAGTGATGGAATGCGGTTGGTTACTTGCGCGAAGCCGAGAATGGCGTTCAACGGTGAGCGAAGTTCGTGGCTCATGTTGGCGATGAAGGCGCTTTTTGCACGATTGGCGGCTTCGGCGGCCTCTTTCGCAACCCGAAGCTGCGCCTCGCTGGTTTGCAGCGCTTGAGTACGTTCTTGCAGCGCCGATGTTTTCTTGGCGACTTCGCTTTCGAGATCACGGTTGCGCCGCGCAATCGCATACACTCGCCACTGATAACCCGCCAGCACGAGTCCGACGATTAGAATGGCTACAAGGCTGCGAAACCACAGCGTTTCCCACAAAGGCGGCTGCATGGTCAAGTCGAGCGAGACTTCTTGTTCGCTCCACACGCCATCGGCATTGGTCGCTTGTACGCGCAAAACGTAGCTGCCCGCAGGGAGATTGGTGTACGTGGCGAAGCGGCGGTTGCTGCTGGTTTCGTTCCACGTATCGTCAAAACCTTCGAGCATGTAGCGATAGCGGATTTTTTGCGGG
>JACMMD010001038.1 GCA_014379235.1 Anaerolineae bacterium | reverse complement strand
TTTTTTACGGGCAAGGCATGCCTTGCCCCTACAAATTGCGCCTGTAATCGCGCTAGGTGTTTTCGCGCTGATTGTGCCGTTGGCGTCGATTGCGCCGCAGTATGCGCCGCCCACGCTGCTCCATGCGCTGCCCGCAAGCGCACGTCCGGTTTACGCGAACTTCGGACATGTCGAACTGATCGGCTATGAGACGCTGGACACTCGCTATGAACGCGGCGATGATGTGCCGATAACCGTTTACTGGCGCGTGGTTGAACCATCCGAGCGCGATTTGAGCCTGTGGTTACATGCAGTCAACGATGCTGGCGAAACGCTCGGCACAGTTGATAGCTATCCCGGCGTGGGGCGGCTGCGAACGACGACGTGGCAGCCGGGAGCTATCTATGCCGACGGCTATGTAATTTCATTAACGAATTTTATGGGGGGCGTATCACGGTTGCGTGTGCAAGTGGGGTGGTGGCACTATCCGTCGCAGGATAATATCGGCGCGGTGGATGAGAACAGCCAGCCGCTTGAGAGTGTTATGCTAAATGTTGGGGGATACTTCGACACAACTCCAATATGGCATTTAGGCGATTTCACCGTCATGGAGCCAGTCGAATTTGGCGACTCAATCAACTTAAAACTATATCGTCTCAATGGAAACGAATTGTCTCTATGGTGGGAGGTGACTGGTGCGCTTGATGACGAATACACTGTATTTGTGCAGGTGTTAGATGAGGGCAATAACATCATTGGGCAGGGAGACGCCGCACCTGTGCTTCCAACCCAGTACGCTCTTCCCGGCGACCAATTTGGAACTAGTCATAGCATCATTTATCCGCAGCAGCCGCCAGTCGGAACGTATCGTGTGTTGGTTGGCTGGTATGCGCCGGATGATTTCGCCCGACTCGGCGCGGATTACCCCGACAGCGCTTATCCGCTTACGACGATTGAGATTCCGTAAGTGGAATATCGACCCATGTGCTAACGGGATTGCCCGCGTCGTCGATCACGCTGCTGTTGACGAAGCCTCCGCCTTCGAAGCGATACATGCCCACGCGCAGCATTTGTGTGTCATTGGGTAGAGCGATGTCAATAGACGTAATCAGCCGATCACCCGCGCACCAATAGCGCCCCGGCCAAAAACTGCTGTCGCGCTGGCCGATCTTTTCGCCGTTCGTGTCGATGAAATGCCCGAAATACTGGAGATCGCCTTCGACGCGGCCCGGCAGCGACCATTCGAGAAACATGATGCTTGGCTCAAGGTGATAGCCAACTAACTGCGCGCCGTTGTCGAACTGCGTCGGTACTATGGGCGTGAGCGTCGGCCCGTTCCATTCGGGCGCAGTGTCGAACGTGCTAATGGTGTATGTGCCTTCATCAGGACGTAGAGGGAATATCTGCGCTTCATCGTTCACATATAGACCGTCAAGCGCAGAGTCTCGCGCATTTGGCGCGATAACCGCTGCGAACGGATGCTCAGGGAATACCACAAAACCGCTGCCAGAAATCGCCCGCACACAGTCCGTCGTATCGCGCAGCATCACCGACCAGATGGCCGGCTCTTGATCGTAGAGGATTTCGATGCCGTCGGTGACGATCAGTAAGTCGTCATGCTGGGCGAGTTCGTCGCGCACGTCGAGCAGAAAATGAAGGGGCGTTGCGAAGCCGGAGACCGTGTTCATATCAACGTAATGCAGCAGTTTCGCCCAATATACAGCCTGTGAAATTGCCGCGCCTGCAAGAATGCCTAAGAAGACCGCTTGAACGAGCGGCTTCGAAGGGACGCGATCAAACAGCCACTTCATGCCAAGTCCGATGAACAGACAGTAAGCCGGGATGCTGGCAATGAAATAGTGGCGATAGACTGTTGTCCATGTCGGCGTAAAGACGATCAGCGGCAGCAGCGCCCATAACACAATCAGCAGCCGCAACCGGAGATTGAAATCTCTGGCTAGAAGGCCGAACAAGGTGGCGATGCCCAACACCGACCATAAGATCGGCATCCAACCCAACGCGGCATTGAGCGCGTCTGGATTTTCCGGCGAGATTTCTTGCTCCAAACCGATGCCAGTTGCTAACTGCGCGGTGTATAGAGCGGCGTTCGGGCTTAGGCTGAGGCCGTCGCCGCGCCTATTCATCACGTTGGTGAGGCGGTTCGGGTCTTGATCGAGCGTTTGTGCCAGCCCAAGCGCGAATGGCACAAGTGTTAGGACGGTCAGCAGGAAGCTCAACGCCAGCGCGGGCCACGAGATTTGTTTGCGCCCGATCCACAGCAGCACTGCATACAAGGGCAGCAGCGCCAACGCCGCGAAGTGGATTTGCAGGGCCAGCAGAAACACGGGCAAGCACAGCATTTGTGCCCATCGTTTGCCGACGCTGTTAGCGTTTTCACCAAAACCGTACAGACCAAGCAGCAGCGCCATCAGCACAAACGGCGTGTGGAAGTCCTGCGCCCAGATTTTGCGGCTGTAGAGTGCGGCCCAAGGGCTGACCGCGTAGATAACACCCGCGAAGAGTGCGACACGTGGACTGAAATAGCGATGCGCCAGCAGCCACAGCAAGCCGACGCCGATCACATTCAGTGCAGCGACGAACGCCGTAGCGAAAAACGGATCGCTCGTCAGCGCGTAAGGCAGCGCCATGACGTAAACGGAAACGGGCGAATTGGGGATGCCTACTGACGACGGTATGCCTGTGAGGGGGAAATTACCATCGGCGGCATCGTGTGCCAGCAGCGAGAGCATGGCTTCGTCGTGGCGGAATTCGACCACGCCGGGATTGATGAAGCGCGTCAGCATGGCAGCCAACAGAACCAGCGCCAGTACAACATAATCGCTGCGTTGAATCGCGTTTACGCGGAGCATTGCGCCTCGATCAATGACAGGCGAATGATGTTATCCGGCACTGGCTGACTGTCTTGAGTTACAGCTAGGCGTTCGTTATTGCGCGACGGCGCGTATAAGCCGATGGCGATGCTGGCAATGTTCGGGTTTTGCGGCAGCGTATAAACATCGTGCAGCGTTTGGCCGGGCAGCCACAGCGATGTTGGGTAATTGCCAGCAAGCGGCGGGCCATCGCCCTGTTCGACTAATTCGCCAGCCACATCCAAGCCGTGAACTAGCGTCACCAGATCGGCGTTGGGCGTTTGCGTGACGTGCCAGTACAGATCAATCATGTACTGATCGTCTTGTGTCGTCACTGACGCGCACCATAGTTGAACCACGCCGCCAAGATCGTTATTCAGCACTTGTCGCGCAGGTTCGCCCGTGCCGTTGACGCGGATGAGCGGTTCGAGCAGCAGACGGTCAGAGCCGTCGGGCAAGTGTAACGGTTCGCCGGACTGTGCCTCGACCATCTGCACCATGATGCGCCCGACATAAGGCGGCGCGGTGTCTATGACGCGCATTTCGTGAACGTCGGACATAAATTGATCGGTTAGCCAGCCTGTTGTTTGACCGCTGCCGGGAAAGAACGGCTGTCTCACGGCCCATGACTCGGTGATGGAGAGGTTCGCAAGCTGCACGATGGGGCGATACTCGGCCTCAAGGTCATGTTGAACGCGCCAATAGAGCGTCACGTTGAGCAAGCCGCCGGGGTTCACACTGTCTTGATTGAGCGTATAGCCGAGCAGTGTGAACTCATTTCCGAAAGTGGTGTCCAATCTGGTTTGCATATAAGCGGGTGAGTCTGGCGGCGAGGTGATGCGGAAAAACAACATCGGCGTGAACACAAACAAGTTCACCAGCGCGAAGGCAATAATCCCGCCGCTGACAAAAACAAAAGCGCGTCCGTCGAGAAGTTCACATTTCGGGCTAGAGATAGTCTGCGAGCTGCGTCCGGTGGCGAACAATGCCAGCGCGATAATGAGGCTGGCGGCGGTGATAGCCGCGCCGATATGCTGCGCTGTCGTGCCTGTGTAATCGAGCGCGATGGTATGTTCTCCCGGCGGAACGTCCAGCGTAATCAGGCCGAGATGAGCTTCGGGATAGATGTCCGCAGGCTGACCGTCGAGCGTGGCCGTCCAACCGGGAAAGTAATACTGGCGGAAAGAGAGCGTTTGTTCGTTCGGTGTGGAAATGCGAATGGCGGCATCGTCTAAGCGCTCGATTTGCACGTCCGTCGGGAGATCATCACTTTCGACTTTGATGTGCAGGGGTTGTTCGGCGTAGTCACGGTAGCCGCGTGGTCGATCCAGCGATGTGGTTTCGCCCCACAAGGGATTGAACTCGTTATAGCTGGTCGTGCCCCAGATGTGACGATCTAACTCGAACTCGATCTCGTCTACGGCAGTCAGCGCGCCCCAATCGAGTGTTCGCTGGCTTGGATAAGCCATTGGCAGCGCGGCAACCAGCACGAGCGCCAGCGCTGCTAACAGTCCGGCAAGCTGCACTCGTCGCGGTAACAGCAAAATACTCGCGCCACCGAGCAGCGACAAAAACACCACGCCGACGCGCAAAAATCGCTCCGAGAAACGAAGCTGACGGAACAGCGGAATGGTCAGCCAAACCGGAAGCGACTGTTCGACGAGCATGAATAAAGTGACCGCCAGCGCGAGAAGCAGCAGCAATAGAAGTCCGTACTGTCGCCGCCTGAATAGGGTTATCGCGCCGGGAACAGTCAGCAATCCGCCGATCAGACCGAAGGTTGTCGGCAGTTCGTAGCGCATGTCGCTCAAGTCCATCGCCTGCGGCTGCGCGAAAATCTCCTGCGGCTGTAGGTAGTTGCTCAACAGATAAGCGACGTTATCGTCTGTGCCTGCGGCGGCTTGAACATATTGCAGTTCGGTGAACAGGGGCAGCAGAAAGATGGTCGCCAGCCCGACACCAAGCGCTAATCCACCGAACACCGCCGCAAATCTTTGCGTGATGTAGGTGCGATCCTGACACGAGGCCCACAGCGGCAAAATCAGCGCTAAGGGAGCGGCAAATAAAGCGGTGATAAACGTGATCGGCTGATGCGTGAGGATGATTGCGGCCAGTGGCAGCGCGACAATCAGCGCGGCGCGGCGGCTTGGCTGAAAGGCGGCTCGTGTTATCCCGTAAAACAGCCAAGGGACAGCGGCGGCGGCCAACATCTGTGGTAGGCTACCCTGATCCCATACTTCGTATAGTCGAGAAGGCGCATAAGCCCACAGCATCGCGGCGAGTAGGGCGGCTCGTCCCGGTATGAATCGCCGCGCCAGCACGTACATGCCGACGCTGCCCGTACTCCATGCCAGCGCCGCTACCACTGTAAAGGCGGTTTGCGCGCTGATGCCGAGCAAGCCCAACAACCCGCCGAGATAGAAAACTCCCGGCGGGTAAAAGTTGAAAATGGGGTAGCCGTAGCCCAGATGAAAATAGGGAACCCAGCGCGGCCACAACTCGCCGGATTGCAGCATCAGCGTCATGGCGTGGATACGCATGATGTGGAGCGGCCCGTCCGCCGAGCCGATGACACCGCTTAGGGTGAAGGTGGGCAGCATCCCCACCAGCGGCAGTAGGGCGGCGAGCAAGAGGCCGGGGTCAAAACGTTGGCGCAGCGCCGTTACTCCAATTCGATGGCTAAGGCGACGCCTTCCGCCCCGCCGAGACACAACGCCGCTAAACCACGTTTGAGGCCGTTGGCTTGCAGCGCATGAATCAGTGTGACCAACACCCGCGCTCCACTCGCGCCGACGGGATGTCCAAGCGCGATTGCGCCGCCGTGAATGTTGAGCTTTTCGATGGGCAGATGATAACCCTCGCGTTCCAGACCTTTGACATCGGCGAGCACCTGCGCGGCGAAAGCTTCGTTGATCTCGAACAGGTCAACGTCACCCATCGTCCAGCCTGCGCGTTCGAGCGCGATAGGAATAGCTTTCACGGGTGCGTAAAACAGCCACGATGGTTCGACGGCGGCCTGTCCATAGCCAACGATGCGCGCTAGGG
>JACMMD010001037.1 GCA_014379235.1 Anaerolineae bacterium | reverse complement strand
TAACCATAATCGGTGGCCCCGATTACTCACAGGGTTATACGTGGTGGCAGCTACGCGCACCAAGCAACGCGACTGGTTGGGCAGTAGAAAGTGCTGACAATATCGACACACTCATACCAAGCCAAAGCACTTCATCCAACAATCAGCCATCGACCTGTTCGGGTGCGCCTGATCCCCTGTTTAGTGTGGGCGATACCGTTGTTATGGACTTCTCGTTTGGCGGCGCGATGCGAATCCTCACCCACCCGGATGGCGGCGTTCGTGATGCCGTTGGACAAGCCTATGATGGTCATCAACTGCTCTTGTTAGAAGGCCCGGTATGCAGTGAATCGAATCGAGGCTGGGTCTGGTTTGTCGAGCATTTGCCGAGTGGTCTTACAGGTTGGGTCTTAGAGGCAGTATCCGGTGACCGTTATATGTGCCCCCTTTCGGATGCGAACTGCGCGAGCTAATCAAGAGGTAGTAATAAACGGGCAGTCGTTATTGCTTTTTTCCGTCTCTCAGTTTGATTCAAACACCGGAGTATTAGTTGGGTAGAGCGCATTGTTAGGTTAATTATCGTGCTCCAAAGTTATGGCTACACTTCCCTTAACTAAGGCTCGGTTATTGTGATTGATCCTTTCCCTAAGACGACTTATCGGAAAAGCGCCGTAAAACTCCCACCTTTAGGTGTGAGGATATAAGGCGTAGAACTTTGCGAACAGTACCAATTTGCGCTCTACTCTCCCTAGGCTTCACGAGCGGTAAAATGCCGGAGGCTTGCTCCTTAACAACCGAATGTAGGGCGTTGGGGTGGACAGTTCACCCCGTAAAACATTCAACGACACCCTTTTTGTTTCAACACCGTGGGGCATCACGGTGCTACCTGAGCGGTATGTAAGACGCGCTTCGGCGTGCTGCCGTGTTTGACGGTAGAAGCCCCCACGTTTACGTGTGGGGAGTATGTCACCAGTCCTCTATTCTGCTGCGGTTGTCCTACGAGAATATAAACCATTGGCTATAGTTTTAGGCACATTTTTAAGCTGTAACAGTGACCGCGCCAAACATCTCCTCGAAGGGATGAAAGCGAGAGATGTAAATATAGGTTCCGGGAGTATCGAAAGTATGAACCCAGCGCTCGCCGGGAAATAAATTACCGGAGTCAAAAGGCAGCCCATCTGAAGAAAGTACCACCTGTTGGGGCATCTGTGTTCGCTCTAGGTCTGCCGTAATGGTGTAAACGCTGTCGGCACGATTGTGCCATGCGACGAGCGAGCCTGCTGGCACAACCAAACTTGACGGCTCGAACGTATCGCGGTGAATCACAATCGTGAAGTCTGGCTCACGATTGACTGTGCCGCACGCGGTTAAGATGCCTCCTAAAACGTAGAGAAACTTACGCCGAGTTAGCTTCATGCCATGATCTCCCCCGGACTGCGGAAATACGTGTTTTTAAGCGCTTGGGCTGCAAGATACGCCAGAGCAATAACCGTTCCTGTCGGATTCATACCGGGGTTCTGTGGGAACAGGGCCGCACCCGTCACAAACACGTTCGGTGTGTCCCACACCTGTCCATATTTGTTCGTGACCGAACTACCGGGGTCGATACCCATAATCGCACCACCTGTGTTATGGGTGCTTTGGTAGCTGTAAATGTTATACGGATCAAGCTCTGGCGTGGTTCGGATGTGCGTTGGGTTCATCGCCTGCATAATCTCTTCGCAGCGGGCGGCAACATAGCGATAGAGACGGCGATCATTTTCGTGAAAGTCGTAGTTGACGCGCAAGAGCGGCAGCCCCATTGAGTCTTTATAGGTTGGGTCGAGATCAAGGTATTGATCGGTATAAGGTAGGCTTTCGCCCTGTATGCCGATGGAAATACTGCTGTCCCAATTGTTACGCAGGTTTTCTTTCCACTCACGTCCCCATTGCGTGGCGCCGCCAAACAAACTGCCGAATTCGCCCGCAACTGGCGGATGACGCCGTTCCGGTTCTTCTTCCTCTGCGGCTGGAGCTGTATTCCCGCCTGCCGGCTGCAAATTATGAGCCGATGTAATTGGTTCGCGTTCACCGCCACCGCAAGCAATAGATGCGCCGCCGATGAAATCGAGATCACTGTGATCAAAATTGTCCGCGTTGAAGTTTTCAACGACATCTTGCAAACAACTGTTGCCCATATACAGATTAAAGCGCCGACCTTCAAAAACACCGCTCGCAGGCGTTTTGGACAATTGATATGTATAGTTCTTGCCGACCATACCCTGATCGTTGCCGATGCCATTCTCATGCGTCTCGCTCCGCGAGAGCAGCAGCAGTCGTACATTGGAGAGTGTAAAACCCGAGAGAATAACGACCTCAGCAGGCTGTTCATGAGTTTCGCCTGTAACGAGATCGATATATGTCACCCCTGTCGCCATGCCATCGCGGTTGACATTGACATGAGTCACCTTGGAGTACGTGCGAATTTCGTACAAGCCTGTATCCAGCGCCAATGGGATATGACTGACGTTCGCGCTGGCTTTGGCATCCACTTCACAGCCATAACGGGTACAGAACCCGCAGTACACACAGCCTGCACGCTCACGTCCTGAAATATCGCGGTAAGCACGTGAGAGGATGGCCGCAGGCTGTGGAAACGGATCATAACCAAGATTGCGCGCAGCATCAGAGAACATGTCTCCCGCGATGCTGCGTACCAGCGGCGGCAGTGGATAGGGACGACTGCGCGCACCTTCAAATGGATTGCCGCCTTCGAGCAGTGTGCCGTTCAAATTTCCAGTCTGCCCCGACAAACCGATGTCATAATCGGCGCGGCTGTAGTACGGCTCTAGCTCCTCATAAGTGATGCCCCAGTCTTGAACCGTGCAGCCCTGCGGAATGCGATCTTCGCCATAGCGCTGGATATGGTGCGAACGATACATAAAATCCGTCGGATAGAAGCGCCACGTCTGTGCCGCCCAATGGACACCTGCGCCGCCAACCCCCACCCCCGGATGAAACGAACCGTACTGACGAATCGGCAGCGAAGGAACACGCGGATTGGGCCGCCACGTCCATGTTTCTTTGCTCAAGTTATACATGAGTCCCGTTCGCAGCATGTGATACAACGTATCATGATTGTGCGCGAAGTTCGGATTTGCAAAGCGATCACCGCCCGCTTCAATCGAGACGACGCGATGACCTTCTGCAGTAAGCTGCTGCGCGATAATGCCCGCCGTCCAACCCGCGCCAACAGTGACAACCTCAACCTTTGGGAATACAGTCACGTACAATACTCCTCGCAAACAAGTCAAATTTAGGGATGGTCGTGATGAACCGGATAATCTTCCTCTGAACCGCTGACGGGCAGTACCACATGCGAGCCAGCATATTCGCCGGGACTAAATGGATGTAGGTCTGCCAGCGGCTGCGGTTCGCGGGGTATGTCGGTCTCAGTGCGGATATCGGTTTCGGTGTAAGCGCGCTGCGCGCCGGGATAACCGATCAACTGCCAACCGACCATATCCCGATTACCACCATAGGCCGGGTCGCTAAACATCCCCTCGGCGCTGTGGCGGCGCAGCACAGCGAAGAATGCCTGTGACGAAAATTGCTCAAAGCCGACGACAGCATCACCGCTGACCATATCTTCGATGATGCTGTCTTGCTGATTATCAGTGAGGCTGCTAAACCCCGTATCATATTTGGAACGCGCATAAGTATCGACAGCGATTACACCCAAACGATAGACCTCACGCGGCGACAGGATCGACTGATAGCCGTATCGCTCGATCTGGTCAGCGGCAATCCATACCGTTTCGTAGGTATCTTGCGCTTCAGATGGTTCATCGCCGCTGTAAATCTGGGCATACGGTGGCTCACGATAGGTCGATTCGACAAAGCCTTCTTGATAGGCCAACATATTGTCGATATAGGTCACGACACCGGCTTCACGCGCACCGGGGTCATCCGGTGTGCCGGGTAGAATACGTGCCGTGAGCGCCTCAACGGTTCGCGCTTCATGGGACGTGAACGTTCGCAGCAGAGTCGTATTCGGCGGTACGCGAGGCGCAAGGGGGACATCAGGGTTGAGCGGCTGCGGTGGCCACGCTTGATAGCCCGTTTGCGCGGGCGGCATCTGCTCCACAGGCGAACATCCGGCAGCGACCACCGGAATACTAGCAGCCGTGATGACGACCCCTTTTAGAAAACCGCGCCGCGATAAATGTTCATTTTGAGCCTGATCGTCGCTCATTTTTGACACTCCCTTACTGACCATATAAATACGCCGTGATGTTACGCGCATCGGCTGCGGTGACGTTGAGGTTCGGCATGGCCGTTCCCGGCTCTACCGACTGCGGAAACTGAATCCAGTAAATGAGATTGTCAACGGTATTGGGTAAATTTCCAGCGATATAATGCCGCTGCTCAAATTCATTGAGCGGCGGCCCGACAAACGCATTCGCGTTCGGGATGCCGGGAATCATATGACATGCGCCGCAGCCGTAGTTGATGATGGCATCTCGCCCCGCCGCAGCATCACCATCCGCGACGGGTTTTTGGACATAGCCGATATCACGGCGACAACCCACCGCCAGCAAAATTATCAAAGCGAAAAATAAGCCTTTACTCATCGCTCATTTCCTTTGCCAGTCGATGTTCGCGTTCAGTCACCCGCCGCTCAACCGCACCTAACCATAGGCCAAGTAACAGTGCGGCGGTCACGATATAAATAAAACCCGTCGGAATCCACATGAATAAACCAGCAAGCTGCTGATCTTCTAGCAGCGTCAGTCCCCAAAAAGCGACATATGGCTCATGATCCTGATACCATGCCGTATTAGCAAATGTCATTAGCGCGCCGAGCAGCCCGCTCACCATCATGACGGCGAAAACGCATAATACCCGCACGCCATAATCATCTGCACTGCGAATCGTCCACCAGAATAAAGCGGCTGTAAGAAAGAAACTGGCATGTTCCAGCACATGTATCACAGGCTGATCGAGCGCCAAACCGTACAACCCCGGCAGATGCCACACCAACAGCGCGGCGATATGCAGCAGCAGCGCGTTCAGCGGGCGTGTGAGCCGCCACCACAATACGCGCACGAGAGAGTCATAGGCAACATTCCCGAACGCTTTACGCCCTTGCGCTGGCAAGCCGCGCAGCAGGGATGGCAGCGGACGGCACAGCGTGAACAGCGGCGCGGCCACCAGAACCAGCAGCAAATGTTGAACCATGTGGGCAGAAAACAGCGAGCCACTGATCGCATCAAGCGGCGAAATCAACGCGACGAATAGCGTTGCTATGCCAGCAGTGAAAGCGGCGTTGCGCCACTGTTGTACGGGATAGGTCACTGCGCCGCGCACATATAGCGTTAAAGGCAGCATCACCACAATCAAGAGCAGCGGATTCAAGTTCCAATGCGTCCATACGTCGGCAGGAATCGCTCCGCCTTCATGGGCAAGCAAAGGTTGAACAGTCAACATCACCAGCGTGAACGTCACAATCACACGCATTTATACCGCCAGATCGCACGCATTCACAAAGAAGGTTGGAACCGTCGTGGCGACAATGCTCAACAAAAACAGCCCGTTAAGCAGTATCGCCGCCTTGATTAAAAAGCGTTCGCGCTCCCCGGCGAGAATGCCAATACTTTGATCTCGCAGACTGACCCACCCGCGATAGGCCAGCAGCCCACCGATAGCCACCAAAATCAAAGCGGGCAGCGTAATGGCTACGATCACGATACGGATATTGGCTGGCGAGATATACATCAAGTTATTGAAGTTCGACCCACAGCCAAATTCAGCAACACTGTAAACGGCAGCAAAGTGAACGAACCACAATATCGGCCCCACAAGGATGCTGTAAGCCAGTGTCATAGATGAACGTGAGCGTGCCATATCCACCTCTAAATCACAATTGGCCCGATATACAGCAGTGCATACGTTATGACTCCGGCGGCGGCGGTGTAGTACCAGAACAATGCAATATCTGTGACCGCTTGGTGGCGGCTCGGATTTTCCTCACCGCTGCGACGGGCGCGCCGGACGAACCCAAAAAGCGTGGCGACGCTCATGACCACAGCCATAAATAGCGTTAGCTGTTGAAACGCAGCTATCAGCGCGAAGATCGACCCAAATGCCTGCGTCTGGTAGTTGAAGCCCAACTGTGTATAGCTGAACAAATTGATACCCAAATACACTGCGCCGAGCATGATCGCCGCCAGCAAACCCCACTGAATCGGGCCAGACTCGCCGCGCTGAACAGCCCGTGATGCCCGCCACATAGGGACGATGCTGATCAATAGTAAAATCAGTGCGATCCCCGGCAGCAGCGGATCAGGCATGGCGATACCTTCCGGCGGCCACTGCGGCGGTGTCAGTCTCAGGTAAAAATAGCTGAACGCCAGCGTGAACAACGCAGTCGCCAGCGTGACAATCGTGAGCAGCATCCCCCATCGCGCTATCGCACGGCTGCCATGTGGCCGCAGTGGGATACCGTATTCCTGTTCGAACGCTTTTTCCTCAGCGGGATTGCTAAACGCACCAGTATCTTTATGCCACCCGATTAGCGTGAACAGCGTTATTGCAAATGAAATCGCCGCCAATGCGTACAGCGAAAAAACCAGAAACAGCGTCATGACCGCAATCGCCACCGCTGTGCATAATGGCCAAATCGAAGGGCCAACCACGCGGAATATTTCTTCCGGTTGAGCATCAATCGCAGACGTGACCAACTGTGCGCGATATTCGCGGGGATAGTGGGCTAACGTTTCAATCAGTTTCTGTGTGCGCGGGTCAACGGCTTGCTTATCAGATTTATCCCAGAGCGGATGGCGGCTGTGAACGACAGGTAGATGACGAAAGCCATAAGGCGGTACAGGTGTTGGCGGTAACCACTCCAGTGTATCGGCACCCCATGGATTGGATGGGGCTTTCGGGCCGTTTCGAGCGCTCCAAAATATATTGTAGAGGAACACGATAAAACTGACACCAACGATATATGCCCCGATGGTTGACAGCAGATTGTAGAGTTCTAAGCCTCGCCCTGCTTCATAGGTATAAACGCGCCGCACCATTCCGAGAATGCCGCTAATGTGCATCGGGAAAAACGCGAGGTTGAATCCGAAAAACAGCAGCCAAAAATTCCACTTGCCTAGTCGTTCATTGGGCATTCGCTCAACGAATTTTGGAAACCAGTAATAAATAGCTCCGAGTGTTGGAAATAGCCAACCGCCGATCAAAACATAGTGGAAATGCGCGACGACAAAATAAGTGTCGTGGGTTTGTAGATTAACGGGTACAGATGCCAGCAGCACCCCGCTTAAACCACCTAATACGAAGATCAGTAAGAAGCCGATCACGAACAGGAACGGCGGTTTGAAGTTCGGTCTACCACTGCCAATGGTGGCGATGAAAGCGAAAATTTGAATGCCGCTGGGGATAGCGATCATCATACTGGCCGCCGTGAAAAAAGACAGCGACAGTTCTGGTAAGCCTGTCGCAAACATGTGATGAACCCATAATCCAAAGGAGAG
>JACMMD010001036.1 GCA_014379235.1 Anaerolineae bacterium | reverse complement strand
TGATACCGTCACCGAACTGCTGGGCAATTTGCCGCTGGCCATCGAAATTGCCGCCCAACGGCTGCGTTCTCGTCCGCGTCTTTCGCTGCTGGAATACACCAAACGGCTGCGGCAGGCTGACCAGCTTGACGGGCTGCAAGTCGGAGATCGAGCGGTACGTATGGCGTTCGAGCCAAGCTGGGAACGGCTGATAGAACGCCATCAATGTCTGTTCGCGCACCTTGCGGTATTCGAGCGCCGCCCATTCACGGTTGACGCGGCGGCGTTCGTCACCGATCTCGCGCCGGAACAGGTCGGCAGCGATCTGGCGGATCTGTACGCGCTGTCGTTGGTCGTCGAAGTTGACCACGAGCAGTATCAACTGCACACGCTGCTGGCGGCGTTCGCCCGCGAAAAACTCGAAGGCATGTTCGCAAACGATGCCGCGACATCACGCACGCGCATGGCGCAGTATTTTCTCGGTTTCGCCCATCACCACTCCGCCGACCCCGCAGCCCTAGAAGCAGAATGGGGACATCTCAGCGCGGGAATTATGGCCGCCTTCGAGCAGCAGCAGTGGCCGTTGGTCATCGACTATGCACAAGCGTTACACGGCGCATGGTTCAACTTGGGGCGCTATGACGAGGCTCATCAATGGCTGGAATGGGCCTGCGAAGCGGCGCTCAACTTGGGCGATCAAAGCTGCGAAGCGTGGGTTACGTGCCAGCAGGGGCGCACGTTCGTTGAACAGAACGACAGCGAAAACGCTGTACCTGTTTTGGAGCACGCTCTGTCACTGTATCAGCAGTTGAATGATCGTCAGGGCATGATGGATGTCATGTACTATCTGGGGCGTATCCACGTCGTACAGGATAACTACGTCCAAGCCGAACGATTGCTCGGACAGGTGATCGACTTCCGCAGGCAGCACGAGGATTGGTCGGGCGTGGCCGAAGCCTACTACATTCTGGCGGATATTCCATTCAACAACCGTGACTTTGATGCAGCGCAGCATCTGGCAAACGAGGCGCTGCATTTTTATAGCTTGAGCGGATCGACGGTTGGCGAGATCAAATGTCGCGGGCTGCTGGCAGACATCGCCTTTAATGAAGGCCGCCTCGATGATGCCGAGCGCTATTATGTGGAAGCGCTCGAACTGTGCGAAGCGCTTTATGAGTGGGCCGAAAGGGCAATTATCCTATACGGGCTGTCCGACGTTTATCTGCTGAATCAGAAAGTCGAGGCAGCGCTCGACACCATCGCTAAAAGTGTCGTCCAGCTAGAGCGTATGGGCGATACACTCAATCACGCCCGTGCGCTGCGCCTAAACGCCAGTATTTACATGGCGATGTCCGCGCCTGAATCGGCTTTAGGACTTGCACTCGTCAGCCTGAACTTATTCGAACGCAGCGGCAGCCGCCGCAATATCGCTCGCACCCATAATCTGCTTGGCGACATTTGGCTGGCCTCAGCGCAAATCGAAAAAACCTTGATGTCCTATTATCAGGGTCTCACGTTGTATATCGAGTTGGGTATGGCCGATAAGGCATCCGCGATTGAAGCCAAGATTGCACGGATAAACGGCCCACAAACTATCTAACCACCATCACGGTCTCGTCCGTGCGGCCCTTCTGTCGTCCATGCTTCGGAGCGCAGCAGTTCCAGCCATTTTCCGGGCAGAACGTCACCATTCGGTACCACATACGATTGTTTCCACGATGTTTTCCAGTTGTCCCAGACCTGAGCATCCGGCGCTGGCGCGCTCTGTGATGATAAGTCCGCACCAGCAGGCTCTTCAAGCGCTGCCTTCGCTTGCGACACCACAGCCTCAAGCGCGAGAGTATTGGCGATTTCCGCCGGCCATGTGGCCATTTTCCCCTGATCCTTATCCCACAGCCAAGCACCCATCTTTCCGTTGAAAAGCCCTGTAAGCATACCGTCAACCGCGTACAGCATCTCTTTCTTGATGTCGCTGATCGCTAGCTCTTGCTCGCTATCCTTATCAGGAAGCAGCTTCAGCAGCGTTGCATCTGTACGACCCGCGCTAATCGTCCGCCAACTTTCCATCAAGGTCATCAACTGCATCGTTGACTGCTCCGCAGCAGGTAAAACGGCGTCGTCGTCATTGGCGGGCGGCGTCTGCCAGAAGCGATACTGAAGCACGCGATTGTAAATGAGTGGGCGAACGAGCGGCGTCGGGTGTTCAAGATCATCTTCTATAAACTGATCTTTCGACGCTTCGTTCTCGACGAGCTGGATGCCATGCGCGCCCGCTGATCCGCACACCATCGCGCCGTAGACATCCGCGAATATCTCTTCGATCCAGTTTTTCAGCCACGGACTCATATCCTTTTTAAAGGTATTCAGCCGCTTATGAATACGCGCCCCGTGACCTGTAAAATTGTATCTACCGTTCCAATAAACGTAATGGCCGATCTCGTGCGGGATGGCCAGCAGGTCTTGGCGCTGGAGAACGCTGGACATCGGGATACCGACGAGCGCCACTGACGCATACGGAATCACGCGAATATCGGCGGTCTTCTGGAAATAGGTGATCGCGGTGGTCTTGGGGTCGATCAAGTTTAGGTCGATAGCGGGTTGCAGCGCCTGTTTCGCTAATTCATCTGCGCGTAGCAGCGTATCTAGCGTATGCGGTACATAAGGTTCGCCAGATTTATTCGGCGCACCCGACGGCTTGTTGAGCATACGCTCAAGCACAATCCGCTCCATCACTTGCAGGTCAATCGCCAGTCGATCAACAACTTGGCGCAATACATAATTCGCTTGATAAATGTCTGACTCCGACAATCGTGGCCCGATGTCGAGGTTGGGGTTTTCTGAAAACCCATTGAAGAAAAATTGGAAGTAACCTGTAGCAAATGCACCTAACTGCTTTATCAAAAGGCTGATCACCTCTTTTCTTGGCAGGTCAGCTTGTGCATCTACCTTAGCTTTCAGCGAGTCGAGGTGATTTATTAAAGCACTTTGACGAATTTCCCAGACGTTTAATTCTGCCATGTGAACCCCCATGTGAAGATTAATACTGGCAAACGGAATTGTAACATATTCAAGAGGGGATACGATCTCCCCCGCCTAATATAATAGAAACCTGCGTTCCACGTTGCATCGTCGATTGCAGTGTCAACGATCCGCCAACCGCCGCGAGAAGGGCGCTGTGCAGTGCGAGTCCGCTGCCGCTTCCCGGCGAAGCGCTATTTAGCCCGCCTTCGACTCCTACGCCATCATCGCTGATGTAAATCGCCAACCCCTTTTGCAGCTCGAACACCACCTGAACGGACAGATTGAGCGAAGTATCGGTGTCTGTTCCGCGCCCGTGAACGGCAGCATTGCGAATGCTTTCGCGCACAGCACCCAGTAACACCTCAGCGATCAACGGATCGAGGATTTTTCCATCGCTTTCGTCACACTCCAATCGAACCGATGTGAATACTCCGGCAAACTCGCTGTCGATCATGCGGCGGATGGTGTCTCGCAGCCCGCCCGCCGCGCTAAGATCGGACAGCGTGGTGCTGCTGCTGCGAATGAGTTCGGAAAGCTGCTGGTGCGCTTCGGTGAAGGTCGCAATCGCTTCTTTCACATCGGGGCGGGTTTGCGCGGCGCTGCTCAGTTGCAAAATTCCAGTGTGGATCGTGGGCAAAATATCGTCGTGCAAAGTGCGGCGCATCCGCATATCGACCACGCGACCTTCCATCACCCGTTGGCGCTGCAAGCTCATCAACGCCTGCGCCATCTGTTCACCTGCCAGCATATCGACCAGCCGTTCGCCCGCTGCCTGTGCGATGTCGATTTCTTCCTGCGTATACAGCCCGCCGCCCTGTTTCGCGCCGACCAACAGCGCGCCGATCAAGCCGCGTTCGGCCCACAACGGGATCGCCCAACAGTAGCCGTTGAAATTTTCGGTTTCGAGTTCCACCACCGCCGTATTGAGGTTCGCGGGCGGGCGAACCAACTGCGCGGACTGCGGCGGATAGGTCAGCCCCGCTCCAGCCAATGGCGCGAGGATACCAAGCGGTGTGAGCTGGGCGCGATCTGTGCCGAGAATGTCGCGGCAGATCGCTTGCAGCAAATCGGCAGCACGAGCGTCCGCGCCGTCGCCGTCATTCAAGAGATGCGACACTAAATTTTGTGTGCTGACGAACGGGCGCAGCCGCGCCATGAACTGTTCGCGCTCGACAAACGAACGCCAACTGTACAGCGCGTAAAACGTCACCATCAGCAGCGTGGTCAGCAGCAGGCTGTAGACCGGACGCAGATGTGCCGCCAGCCCGAACCCGATCACGACGCTGAAACCCGCCGCGATAAAAACGATATTGCGCCAGTGACGGAAGAAGCTGTGGCGCGGCAGAACTTTGCCTGTGAACACTTCGTAGGTGACAATCGCCTGCCCTAACAGCACCGACGATACAGCGATCAACAGCGCCAGCGTGAAGTCAAACAGACCGATGATCTGGATGTCGATAGTCGTGCTTCGCTGTTCGGCGGCATGTTGAACCACGAGGATGATAAAAGCCGCTACTAGCAAGCTGACCATCAGCAAAATACACGCCGAGCCGAGCAGCCAAGGCCGTGACCGCCGCCGCGCTAGGTCGCTCACGCGCTCCGCCACCGCCGGACGCAGCAGCACGTCAATTGACAGCAGAATACAGGCCACCATGAACACCGGAAACGCCAGAAACAACACGGGTACGCCGCCCAACGTCAATGCGCCGGAGAGTTCCAAGCGCACAATTTGATCGTAGGCCGGTATCGGTTGGCTGGTGAGCAGCAGCAAAATCAGGCAGGCTACCAGCGTCGTGCTGATGACGAGCCACTTCGCATGGCGATAGTACAGCGCTGATCGCGGCGCAGTCCAATAGCCGCCGTACCACAGCATTACCACGTACCACGCAAACGGCGCGACAGTTACCGGAATCCAGCCGATCTGCCACCAGAAATTCAGGCCGTCGATATTCAGCGTGAGTTCTTGACCCAGTATCGCGGTATGGCTGACGAAAAACAGCGCGCCGGCCAGCAGTCCAAGCCCCATCAACCACACGCCCCAATTGCGGCGGTTGGCGTTGAGCAGCACCGTAAAGCTCAACCACAACAGCACTACGGTGTTAAACAGCGACAGCGCGAGTATCGACCAATCGAGGGAGAAAGAGCCGGTCATGGCTGCGACCATTCTTCCCATAGACCTCGTTCGTTCAGCACTCGCGCAACGCCATCGGTATCCCAGACGATCAAGCGCCGTGTGAGCGCGATGATTGCGGCTCTGGCGCGGGCGGTTTTCTCATCGGTGGCGTTATCGGCCAAACTCCACGCGGCATATATCTCGCCGTTGGTGCGGCTGATGGTGCGCTTATCGCGGAAACCCAAGCGCGAGGCGATCTGTTCGTTGGTCAGTCCGTGAGCCAGCATTCGCACAACAGTCTGTTCGTTGGGTTCGAGCAAATTCATCGGGTCGTTCTCGTCTTGATGACGCACTGCTTGAACCCGCGCCTCGATGTCGGGATCAACGAAACTGCGCCCGGTTGCAGCATCTCGCAGCAGCGGCACAATCATATCCGGCAGCAGATAGTTCGACTTCTTGACGTAAGCGTAGTGGCTCAAAATTCCGGCTTGGCGAAAAGCGCGATAGTAAGCGTCATCATCTTGAATCGAATAGAACACCACTGGCAAGCGCGGGAACTCACGGCGCAGCGCGACGGCGGTCTCGATGCCGTTAACGCTGCCTTCGAGCGCGACATCCATCAAGACGACATCCGGCGCGCCATGAGCGAGGCTCAGTTCGAGCGCATCCGCTCCGTTGGTGGCCGCGCCAGTGATTTGCACGTCGCCAGTGGCTTCCAGTCCGGCCTTGAGCGCGGCTTGTAAGCGAACATTATCTTCAACCAGCAGTGTCCGCAGCATATCACTCCTACCCTGTCGCATTCATCGCTATTTTCGGGTAGGGGCACGGCATGCCGTGCCCCTACAACCGACCATCTTCGCAAAACAACCTGAAGCTAATGCAAGCGCCTTAGTGTCGTCAAGCACTTGAGTGCGTCAGATCACGCACATAGGCGGTGGAGCGCGTTCACTCTTCTCTCTACACTGTGTATACTTTAGACGGAGTTGTGAGCATGGACAGAATACTCGATTTCACCGCTAATCACCTTGCGATGGACGATCTTCCCCGCAACAAACGCCCGATCAGGCCGACATCGTTCGTCAGTCTGGGGCTGCTGTTCGCGCCGGGAGTGCTGTTCGTCGCGGCATTATGGCTGCTCAAGGACAGTCAAGTGCGCTTCGCATGGTTTGGCGCAAGCGACGTATCGGCTTATCCGGTACAGTTCTGGGGCATCGGCTTGTTCGGCGTGATTGCCACATTGGGCGGCGCGGGCGATTGGTTGTTTCACAAAGTGTATGTCACTGTCGGCCCCAACGAACATCACAGCCACATCCTCGCGCTTGGGTCGGGCGGCGCGGTGTTCATCCTCATGGCGCTGGCCTCTATCGCAGACCAACCGCTTCACTGGCTGCTGCCTGTGATCGTGGCGCTGCTGGTGACAGTGACCCTGATTTGCTACGACGAGTTCGCCTTTCACGTCCGGCGCTGCAAACCGTTCGAGACGATGCTGCATCGCATGTTGGTTTTCGGGCAAGGGCTGGCGTTTCTGTGCTGGCTGCATTGGGTGTTTGTAGCCAACGTCGGGGTGCTGTATGCAAGCGCGTGAGTTATTGGCACAGGCTCGAACGCTCTATGACGATCCACAGCGACCTTTTGCCCGAATGGCCGCTCAGGGCTGGCGAACGGGCTTCATCTCCGGCGCGGAGTGGATGCGGCTGGTGATGGCCAGCGTTCGCGGCACGAGCGTGCCTGCGGCTCCCGCCTCCTATAACGCGCTCGGACTGTTCAAATATGGGCTGGCGACTTTATGCGCGCTGGCGTACGTGGCGATCATGGTGGCAGCGGGCTGGTGGATTTTACTGCCGGGATGCGCGCTGGTGTTCTACGCGATAGAAGCGCAAATGGTGTTCCTGTTTCCACTGGCGATAGACGGTCAAGCTCACCCGTTACAGTCCAGCCGAACATGGACGCGGCGCGCTGGCGGAACGCTGCCTGTGATGTCAACCGTCATGCAGTTGGCGCTGGTCATGCTGTTCGGCGGCTTGGTCGGGCGCGGATTTGTGCGCTGTTGGGCGCTCGGCTGCTTATCGGTGGTGCTGTGGTACGAGGA
>JACMMD010000108.1 GCA_014379235.1 Anaerolineae bacterium | reverse complement strand
GCATACGCTACACATTGCGATTCTTTGCTGATTGACCCGAATCTTAACCCACACTATGTTAGATACACAACAGTATGATGCGTATCTTTCAGCAAGTGAAGGGGATTTATAATGACATTCGCAGACACCACAACCTCTATCCGCCAACTTCAAGAGCAGGTCACGGGCCGCGTTATCACACCTGAAGACGACGGTTACGACAAGACACGGCGCGGTTTCAACCTGACGATTGACCATCACCCCGCGCTGATTCTCGTCGCGGAAAACGCGCAGGACATCGCGGCAGGCATTCGATTCGCGGCAGATAACGCAAGCGCTATCGCCGGAATCGCCATCCAATCAACCGGACACGGGCAGCATATAGCCGCCGACGGCGCGCTGCTGATTGTCACGTCACGCATGAAGGATGTTCACATCAACGCCGACACACGCATCGCACGGATCGAAGCGGGCGTCATCTGGGAACAGGTAGTCAACGCTGCCGCGCCTCACGGTCTCGCGCCCCTGCTCGGTTCATCACCTCATGTCGGCGTTGTCGGCTATTCGCTTGGCGGCGGCATCGGTTGGCTGGCGCGCAAGTACGGACTAGCTGCTGACAGCATTCGCTCGATTGATCTGGTGACACTCGATGGCGAACTACGTCATACCAGCGCCACCGAAAACAGCGATTTGTTCTGGGGGCTGCGCGGCGGCAAAGGCAATTTCGGCGTGGTCACGGACATGGAAATCGAGCTTTTCCCGGTAGCAAAACTCTACGGCGGCGACATCGCTTATCCGGGCGAAGCAGCGGCGGATGCGCTGCGCTTCTTCCGTAGTTGGACGAGCGAAGCCCCCGACGAACTGACATCCTCGATTGCGGTCATGAAACTGCCTAATCTGCCGGAAGTGCCGGAACCGATGCGCGGCAAAAACCTAGTCATCGTCCGCGCTGCTTATGTTGGCGCGGCAGAAAATGGCGCAGCGTTGATACAAAAATGGCTCGATTGGCGCGCACCCATGAGCAATTCATTCCACGAAATGCCGTTCTCGGAAATCGCCACCATCAGCAACGACCCTACCGAGCCAGTGTCAACGCATTACTCGAATGAGCTGCTCAACGAACTCAGCGACGACGCTATCGATGTGATCGTTCGCACGATGACCAACAGCGCATCGCCGCTGCTCATCACCGAACTGCGACACGCTGGCGGCGCGATTGCCCGCGTAGACAAAAACGCCAGCGCCATCGGCAACCGGGATGCACAGGTCTATATGCAGCTTGCAGGCTTCGCGCCTACACCCGAAGCGAAGGACAATGTCATGGCAGCCATTCGCCACTACAAAGCCGAACTCCATCCTTTCCTTGGCGGTGGTGTCTATCTGAATTTCCTGCTCGGTGAAGAAGCCGAACGCCGTGCCAAAGATGCCTACTCGCCGGAAAGCTATGCACGTTTGCTGGCGCTCAAAGCCAAGTACGATCCTGAAAACCTGCTGCGCTACAGCTATCACCTCGTGACCAGCGTAGCGTAAGCTATCACTTCCGTAGGAAGGCGGCCCAAAATGGCCGCCTTTTGCTTTCCTCCAAATAATTGTACGGTTTCTCAATACCAATCCATATTGGCTTGATGCGTCCCTATTGGCATAAGCTACAATCTGTAAAGTTCACTTTCATGTTGAGGCAACCCTATGCCAGTAAATAACAATCTTACCGAAACCTATCGTAAGCGCCGCCAGAAACTTGTCGAGCAGACAGGTGGCGGTGTCATTTTGATCGACTCATCCGGCGTTTCGCCCGACAAACTGCTGTTCGATAAGAATCTGTACTATCTCACTGGCGTCAGCGACAAGAGCGCCAAGCTGCTGATCGTCCCCGACGGGATAGCAGTTGAAAGCCTCGAAACACTCAGCGGCCCGGAAATGGGGATGGGGCGCCGCATGCGCGAAATCTTGTTCGTCAACGAGCGCTCTGAGATTGAGGTGTTCATGGATGGGCCGAGCGCGGCGTGCGAGGCCCTCAAACAGTCGACTGGCGTGGATCGCGTCTACCCATTGTCTAAGCTCAACCAGCATGTGCAGACCGCACTTATGGGGACAGATACGCTGTGGCTGAACACTCCGACCGCGCCCGAACTCGGTAAGCCGCTCACCCCCGACTTGCAATTAACGAACCAGATTCGGGAGCGCTACTACTGGGTCACGCTCAAAAACATTGCGCTCATCATTCATCAACTGCGTTGGATCAAAGACGAGTATGAAATCGCCTCACTGCGACAGGCATTTCAGATTCACACCGAAGTATTCGAGAAAGTCATGCGTGCCCTCAAGCCGGGAGAAAACGAACGGCTCGGCAAAGCCATCTACGATTATGAACTGCAAATGTGTGGCGATGAAGTGGACAACGCGATGGCCAACGACCTCTATGACAGCAGCCTCATCGTCGGTTCGGGCAAGAACAGCGCCATCCCTCACTATATGGCCAATAATCAGACCATTCAGGATGGCGACCTTGTGCTGATCGACGGCGGCGTGAGCGTCAACGGTTACAGTTCAGACATCACACGCACGTTTCCGGCGAATGGAAAGTTCACGCCGCGCCAGCGAGAACTCTACGCGATAGTTCTCGAAGCCGAAAATGCCGCCATCGCCACCATGAAACCCGGTTCGACCATTCTCGAAGCCAATCAAGCGGCTTACGACGTGTTCGAGCGCTACGGTGTCGCGCAGTATGGCTATGGCAATAACATGCACCCTGTCGGACTCAACATTCACGATACCCATGCGCGTATTCCCAATGACCGCGAACAGCCATTCGAGCCGGGAGTTGTGCTGGTGATCGAACCGTTCCTGATGCTGCCCGATGAAGGAATTGGCATTCGCATCGAGGACGGCGTTCTCATTACCGAAAACGGCCTCGAAATTCTAGCCGGCCCAGCACGCGAGATTGATGCCGTTGAATCGCTTTGTAAAAGAGGCTAACTATGACCGATACCAACCTTTTGTCACTCAACGAGCGTGTAACGGCGCTCACCGAATCGTTTAGCATCTCGTTCGCTGATCGGGTTCGCAAGCTCAAAGCCAGCGGTCAGACGATCATCGGCCTACAAACGGGCGACCCTGATTTCGACACGCCCGCGCCGATCATCGACGCGGCCACCCGTGCTATGCAAGCGGGGCAAACGCACTACGCCGATAGTCGCGGTTTGCTTGCGCTGCGAGAAGCCATCGCCGGACGCATGGCCAACGTTCACGGCGCGCACTACGACCCGCAAACCGAAGTGCTGGCTACTCACGGCGCGATTCAGGCTTATTACGCCGCGCTGCAAGCCATCCTCAATCCCGGCGATAACGTCCTTGTGCCCGATCCGTCGTGGCAGACTCACGCCAACATGGTGCGGCTGCTCGGCGGCACGGTGACTCGTATTCCGTCCTCGCCGGAAAGCGGTTGGATGCCGACGATTGACGCATGGGAAGCGGCCATAACGCCGCAAACCACCACGATTGTCCTCAACACACCTAACAACCCCACAGGCGCAGTCGCCAGCCGCGACTACCTGATGGCGCTGAATGATCTCGCCGCCAAGCACAACCTATACGTCGTCAGCGATGAGGTCTATGACAGCCTGCTTTATGAAGGCAATCAACACGTCAGCGCGGCCACACTTCCCGGCGCGAAAGAGCGCACGTTGGTCGTCAACAGCTTGTCGAAAACCTACGCTATG